>JAHEBB010000402.1 GCA_024642575.1 Trueperaceae bacterium
ACCGCAAGTATTAGTCTGACGGTAGGTAGTGGCTCAGGAACAGGCCCAGAAGCTGTCGATGATAGTTTTAGCGCCCTTATCAATACACCTCTTTTGCTGGGTAGCGCAAGTTTGGCTGGACCTGCCGTGAAGGTTGCAGATTCTTTACTCAGCAATGACAAAAACACAACTTCTAATACTCAGGTTGTTGCTCAAGATAAAACGACAGCGCAAGGTGGGCAACTAAGCATAACCGTGGATGGTTCAGTTATTTATACGCCCAAAACAGGCTTTGCAGGTCAAGATAGTTTTAGCTATCAAATAACCGATAGCAGCCAAAGCCCTACCAAAACGGAAGCTACCGTAACCATTACCGTTGAAGAAGTCAATACCGATGTTGCAGGAACCCAACAAATTATTTACCTGAAACCCGGTGCCGCTTCGGGTGCTGACGGAAGTTCTTCAAAGCCCTACAAGTCCTTACTTGACGCAGAACTAAACTCTAAAGTTGGTGATGTTATTGTTTTGCAGCCAGGTCGTTACGCGCCAGCAGGTATTCATAGCATCATTTTGAAAAACGATCAAAAGATTTTAGGTCAAGAGGCTGATGTCGTGATTAACGGCAAAAAAGTCTTGGATAAAAATACTACTACGGGTACGGTCTTAAATCGTTCTGAAGACAATAATTTTTCATTAGTTTTGCTAGATAAATCAGATAATTACAATATTAAGGTTCTTCGTCAATCGGATAATGTGACAATAAAAGGTTTGACAATTGACCGCAGTAATGGTGCTGGTAAAACCGGTGATCCGAATAATAGTATTACCACGGGTGGGGCTGGCATTGTCGGTGCAGATGTTTTAAAAGGCACAATTACGATTGAAGATGTCAAGATTCTTTACCCTGGTGGCTTTGGTATTACCTTTGCTGAGTCAAGCGGTTGTCCTCATCCTAATTGTGATGCCAATGTTGAAGACCCAACCGATGGCTATACGCTTGGCACAACCTACAACTTGGTAATACGTAATGTATTAATTGAGAGTCCAAGAAACTCTGCCATTGCTGCCAATGACAATACTTCAGTTATAATTGATAACGTTACTGTTAATAATGCTATACGGCTTGCGGAGAAAGAACTTGATCCTATTAACAAAGGGACAGAGGGGCGCATTATTGCTATTGAATCAGAATATGACACCACTGTCAGCGTTACAAATACGACAGTAAACTCCTCAGATGCAGGTGTCAAAGCATTCTACTTTTTTAGTAACAATGATTTTGGGCGTAACCCAGATGATGCTGTCATGAACGTGAATATTTCTAATAATCATGCCAATTTTACAACCAATGCTAGTAATGATCTAAATGCTGATGGCAATGTTGATGATACGGTTGCTTATGACATAAGAGTCTTTGATAATGATCCAGATCCAGTAGTGGGCAGTTCAACAGTGGTTATAAAAGGCTCGAGCCAGTACAGCCATGCTGATTCCCCCTGTGCCTTTGAAGGTTTAGCGGGTTCTTGCTCAGCTATTGGAGGAACTGCTTCTTTTTAAGTGACATAAAGTAAGTGTGGCAATGGTGCTGGTTTTTTCACATAGGCCCAGCGCTATTGCCGTTTTAATTTTTTCACTTGCACTTTGTGGTAGGTTAATTAGTCATGAATCCTTTTCGGTTTTTTACAGGCATGGTTTTGTGTCTGCTTTTAGGTACGGCCTTCGGGCAAAATTTACCAAAATTTGACATAGCAGCCTCTATGGCCTCCGTCTATCAAGAAGGGCAAAGTGACCAGGTAAGTATTTCGGTTAAGCTGTTAGATACCGAAGTGAATTTTACTGAAGCTGTTGTCTTTTTAAACGTGGTTGAAAATGCGCCGCCCTATCCGCAAGCTGCTCATAAAATTTTTGCTAACGCCAATGAAGTGCCAAAGATTTTTCAAATAGTTTATTCGGTAGATGCTTTACGGGAAGGCGTAAGTACAAGTTTGGACTTTAGCCTAAAAGATAATGCTAAACCAGGTAACTACAGTCTGGTTATTCAGGTTTTCGCGGGTGCCAATACTGACCCCCATAGCGTAACACCTGAGACTCGGGTCGCCTTACGCGGCTTTGGTTTTGAAATTACTGCTCCCTAAGTATTAATCCTTCCACTCTCTAACTGGAATGAGCTCGCCGCCATCAACGGCAGCAAACTTGACCTTGTGATAGCGGTTGGCATTGACCTCGAGCGTTGCTTGGTCATAACTATTTGAGCCGACCAGATGTTTTCGCACAAAATAACCCCCTGCATCAGGGCTCATTTCGCTGGTTTTTGAAATGCGTACATTGATGATTTCGCCATTTTTATTGGTGCGAACTCTTGCAAGTAAAAAGCTGCCATCGTCTTTAAAATTAGGGTTTTGTCTTGAAAAAAGTCCAAACATAAGCCTATTCTAGCAGCCCTAACCGCTATTATCGTTTTATCAGGGCAGTTTTGCCATCTAGTTTATTGACAACAACCGTTTGCGCTCCTATACTTACCAAGCTATGAAGAGTTCTGCACAGGCAGTTTTAAATTTGGCAAGCTTAATCAACCATGACGCTTCACTCTATGAAGTTGAGGATCAAGGTTTGCTGGCCCCTGAAGTGGCGCTTTTAGAGGCAGATGATCTTAGTCTAGCCGAACCCCTAAACTGGCACATTATTGTGCGTAGTACAGGGGGAGATGATGATTTTATTCTAGAGGGCAACGTTAAAGGTAAAGCTCTTATGGATTGTCGCCGTTGTCTGGATGGGGTAGCGGTTGAGGCAAGCTCGAGCTTTGTCTACCCTATGATGTATAAGGCTGGCATCGAAAGCTTGCAACTTCGTGAAGATGATACTGAAGAAGATGATGTGCTGGTTTTTGGTAGACCCAATGTTGATTTTGCCGAGCTTATTACTCAGTTATTTGCTATTGAGCTTCCACTAACTGCTCTTTGCCGCGAAGATTGCAGAGGCTTGTCTGCTGATGGCGTCAATCTAAATGAGCACCCCGAGCTTATTCCAGAAGTGAAATCTGAAGAAAAACCCTCACCCTTTTCTGCTTTAAAAGATATTGAACTTTAAATCAGCTCCCTAGAAGGGGAGCTGATTTGCAAAACTAAGTAGCCTTAATTAGTGATTTTGACGGGTTTGCCGTCTTGAGCCGCAGAGGCTTTGATAGCGTCCCAGAGTTTAGCCATGCGTAAGCCCACTTGAGGGGGGCAGGGGTTAGGTATATCGCCACGCCTGACCTTTAGAAACTGTTCCCAAGTTCCCATAGAAGGTTCAACCTCGAGCTCTTTAAGCCCGCTTTCGCCATCATACTGAATTTCGAGTTGCTCGCCCCAGACGCCAGTTCGCACAATGGCTTTTTCACAAAACACCCGAACATCGGAGTGGCAAGATTTTATGGCCTCACCGCAACCGTTGAGCGTTACCAAAACGCCAGATTCCGTGCGTGCCATGACTGAGCCCAAAATGTCAACTGGAGTTCCGCGATTATCAAGCCAAGCGGTGACATCAGTAAAGTTCTCACCGAGAAGGTCAGAAACGGTATTTAAAAGATGTGCTCCCGTATCAAACAAAAAGCCGCCCCCGGCAATTTCAGGCACCTGACGCCAAGCTCCTGTGGTAGCAAGCTTCCAGTTTTGCCAGACGACCGCATGAACATTTAGAATGCGCCCCAGCTCTCCAGAACGGAGCATAGTGACTGCTTTTCTAATACGAGGTGATAAGCTGCCATTAAAGGCAACGACGAGCAGTTTTCCTGTATCTTTTTGGGCTTGAATTAAAGCTTCAGCTTCTGCGGCATTCATAACCATTGGTTTTTCTAGTAAGACATCAAGTCCAGCCTCGAGACAAGCCTTGGCTTGTTCAAAGTGGAGCACATGGGGGGTAATAATAAAAGCAACATCCAGCTTAGAGCTATAGTTTGCGAGTAGTTGGCCCAGGTCGGGTTGATTAGGGGGAGGCTCGAGCCCTGCTTCGCTAAAAACCTCTGCCATAGCTTTATAAGCAGCTTCAGAAGGGTCAGAGAGAACGACAAACTCAGTATTATCTTGGCTTAAAATCTGGCGCATATGGTGGCGCGCCATGCCACCACAACCAATGAGTACGGCTTTTACTTTGTTGGGCATGAGTTAGAAAACTCCTTGTGGAATAGGACTTGAGTCTAACACTGAAAATCCTAAGTTTAAGTGCTTAACGGTCGCTTAGAGCAACCCATGATTACCTACACTCGTTTGAAAAGCGGCCCTTGCTTAAATCCTGATATTCTTTAATTATGACCAAAACGGGCAAGCTGTCTACCTATCCTGAGATTATCGTGATTGCGGGTAATATGGCAGCAGGAAAATCAAGCGTAGCTCAGGCATTGGCTGAGCGTTTACCCAAAAGTGTTCACTTAAGAGGCGATTTGTTTCGCCGAATGATTGTTAGGGGTCAAGCGGAAATGGGTTCCGAATTATCAAGGGAAGCCCTTTCGCAGCTCGAGCTGCGTTATTCGCTAGCAGCTCAGGTTGCGAAAAAATATGCGGAGGCTGGATTTACTGTGGTCTATCAAGACGTGATCATCGGCAAGGCCTTACAGGAAGTTGTTGATTCATTTAAAAGTAACAGGCTTTTTGTAACGGTTTTATGCCCCAGAACAGATGTTATTGCCAAGCGCGATCAGAACAGAGCAAAGACAGCCTACCGTGACCCTGACAGCCTTGCCGCATTTGATAAGATTTTTTGGGAAGAAACGGCCAAAATTGGCTACTGGCTTGACAACTCTGATTTAAGCTTAACTGAAACGGTAGATCGTATTCTCGAGCATCTGGGTCAAACACTAACTGAGTAAATACTCTGGCCAAAACAACTCTAAAAATACACTTAGAAGCGCTCCGCTTTGTAACGGTATTATTTCAGCTGAGTGAAAAAAGGCGACTCGACTGTGGGCAAATTCTCATTATGTGACATTTACACAATCTCATAGTTGTTTCATTTAGTCTGTTTCAGATGCACCG
>JAHEBB010000403.1 GCA_024642575.1 Trueperaceae bacterium
CAAGGTTTGCTTACCTAAAGAGAACGAAAAACGAGCTTCATCGGAACCTTGTAAATTGGGGAAAAGCTCCTGAACATCGGGACTTGGTCTAAATTTAGCAAGCTGTAGAAATTCACGCTTTTGATTTGAATAGAGCAAAACTTTCAGATAATTAACTTTATTCTCAGTAGCAACTAGCCATCCTCTTAAATCAATACCCTCACCAAAAACTTGATAACCTTGGGGAAGCAGATTAATGTAAGCATGAAGATTTTCTTGAGTATAATCTGTCTGAATATATCGGTATCTAAACACACTTTCGTCCTTAATTTAAAACAACCAAACCGCGATTTTAGGCAGAAAGCACTTCAGTTAAAGCCTAGAATAAAGCTGATGATGCTCTTGAGCGCTTTGGCTAAGACTGAGTGGCTTTTCAATGTTGGCAACAAGTTGAGAGTGTAGCGTTGGTGTTTCTATAACTTTAGTCAACACTTGACTTAAGCTAGTCGCCTTGGAAGCTCGAAAATGTAAGCCATTCAGACCATTTTGGACTTTTTCAGCCATACCGCCAATATCACTGCAAATAACAGGCTTGAGATGCTTAAATGCCTCTTGAATAACTAAGGGAGAATTTTCCCACCAAGACGAGGGAACAACTACCCAATCAACATCTTTCATCAAAATAGCTAACTCATGAGGCTGGTAAGAGCCATGATAGCTAACCGAGCTTGAAAGTGTCGAAATAAGGTTTTTGATTTTGGTTTGAAATACCTCTGGCTGAATCTCGAGCCCTGAACCATGTATATCTAAGTGCATGCGCTTTCTTACTTTTTTAGGAATAAGAGCAATAGCCTCTAAGAGCACATCTAAGCCTTTAAACTGGGTAATCTGGCCGAAATAGGCAAAGCGTTCCTGTTTTTGCGAAACGGACATGGCTGGCTCATGCCTTTCGAGAATCACTGGCATTTGACCATTTTCTAGAACGCTAATTTTAGCTTCGTCCAACCCCCAAGCTATATATCTATTCTTAAGAAACTGACTGGGGGCAATAAATTGGTCAACAAGTTGAAAAAAAGACTTTATATAGAGTTCACGTAAGAAAAAGTTCTGGGGACTTTGATCAGGAAAACATTCATGACAGTCAGCAGGACTGGCTTTATAACACAATTTTTTATTCGTTTTAACCATCTGACCCGAGTTATGACAGATTGCCAGATACTCATGTAAGGTCAGAATAATCTTAGCATCAGGGCAAGTATTTCTAACCACTCGAAGAGCTTCAATCCCTATGTGTAAATAGTGATGAAAATGAACAAAATGCGGTTTAAACTTTTCTATGAGTTCTTTGAAGTTATGCCATAAGAGTCTTTTATTTGGTTGTGAAAACTTAAAAAGATCAAATCCTTCACCGTAAAAAAGAATTTCCTTGTCGGCTCGAGCGCTAAAGGGCGTGCCTCCATGTTGGGCACTAGGCATACTCTGTCTAGCCATAAACAAAACGTCATAGTCATCGCGCTGCTCAAGCGCCTTAAACAAATTGTAAGCAGCAATTTCTCCGCCCCCCTTGTTTAGATCTGGATGGCCATGGGCAATAATAAGCACTCGTTTTCTAGTCATTGACTCTGTTTGCATTAAGCCATTACCTCTTTAAGCTGGCTAATGACGCTGTCCCAGCGCTCGGTATGTTGCCAGCAATTATATAACGTCAGTTTGGTTTTCCAGTCCGCATTCGAAAATAAATTTTGAGACTGTCTTTCTAAATGATAGAGTGATACGTTCGACAAAAGATAGCTTTTAAAACCTTTGACCCGCATTTTCAAACACAGATCGCTGTCTTCAAAATCTCCTAATATGTAATTCTTGTCAAGTCCCCCAACTTGTTTAAATCGCTCTTTGTCGACCATTAAACATGCCCCTGTAACGGCCTCAACCTCTTGTAAACCATAATCTTGCCTGAGCATGGGGCTTAGACCTTTAAAAGGGTGCTCACAAATCCACATATCCTGAAAAAAAGGAAACTTTACATATCTCATACCATCATGCTGAAGTGAGCCATCTTCATAAAGTAATCGTACGCCTAAAGCTCCTACATCAGGTATACGCCTATAAGCCTCGAGCATCTTGGCTAACCAACCTGGCTCTTTGGGCATAACATCCGAGTTAAGGAGAAGCAGTGTATCGGCCTTAGCAATAGAAACCCCTAGGTTATTTGCCCCTGCATAACCCAAATTTTTACCTCCGTGTAACAACTTAAAAGGCACATCAAAAATAGGGGAATTACCATGGCAATAATTTATAAGTCCAGCTTGACTTTTCGGGTCGTCATTAACATAAATAATCTCGACCTCTGACATAAAAGGATCAAGTGCAAATTGACTTAGTTGATACTCAAGAAAATCAAATCGTTTATAAAGGGGTATTATCACACTTACCTTAGGATTCACTGGCTCTTGCCCAAAGCTAATCAGTTGCCTACTTGAAGCGGTAAGAAATCCCAGCTTACGATAGTTTGACCACACCATTTTCAAAGCTGGGCCAATATGCTCAGTCAGCACCTTACGCATATAACCACTCTCAGGTGATACAAATTGGAATAGCTTTTCACTAAGACCAAAAGGATCCGCTGAGTAATCGCTAAGAGCAAGTTCAGCCTTCATTTCGGCTCCGGAGTCAGCCACTGCACTTAGGGTTAGCTTATCTGTATGAGCTTGAAACCCCTCTAGTAAACAAATGAATCCGACAGGATCCCTGTTTTGTTTTAATTCAAAAAGATCTAGAACATCAGCCCTAGGAAGCCACATAAGCCTATTTGAAATACTTATACTCTGGTCATTAGCTGTGTCAGCCTGCTCATCTTCAACTCTAAGTAGCTTAAGATCTGTCAAAGGCATTTGATTATCAAGGCTTAATGCCCAACCTAAGATAATGATACTTGTATCAGATAATCGCGCACAAAACTCTAACCCTAAACGTAAAGGGTTGCTATAATCTCTTCGCAAATAGTGAGATGAGATTATCCCCTCAGACGATTCAACCTTACCAAAACGTTCGACCAAAGTCTCAAAAGCTTTATGCATTGTCAGGGTATAGCTAGCATATTTGATGACCCTATACCATATAGCCCAATTTTCCTTCATAGCTTCTTCAACGGCGACACACTCTGGTACCAGAAGTGACACAATATCTTCAGGTTTGTCTTCATGTACGAGACTTGCACCTAGCAACTCAATATTAGCTGTAGCTTCAGGTAAAACAAAAGTTGCTACAAAACCATAAAGAGCCTCCGATTCATCGGTACTTACTCTCAAACTTGCAGCCACATCTGGTCGCCAGTAGCGAACACAACTACTGAGAGATACCTTTTCTTCTCTTTCAGATACCCCTAATATAAGGCTAATTTTATTGTCGGTATCAGTTAACTCTGAGCACCAGCCCATAATTAAAAATCCATCACCATGAGGATATGCATACTCAAGGTGACCTTTTAATATAGGCTCTGCCAGTTCTACCTTAACGCCCACTTCCATATTCACGAGGCCTATCCTATCTGAGAAATTAAGGGCTATGCAAATCTAATGCGACGATTAGAAAATTTTCACAGTTAGACATCGGTGGCTTGTTGATAACCGTACTGCCCCATATAAGGAGCGCATCGCTCTAAAACATAGTTAATTTCGTCTTCAGAAAGCACCTCAAAATATTTATTCTTTTCTTGTGAAATGACTATGCTACCTGGTCCAGATTCTTGACCATCCGTTACTGACGTAATGATCTTCTCAAAATCAAACTGAGTGGGATCTTCTTCTAAACTCAGCAATAAATCTGTAATGGTTTCAATTGGATCCGCGATTAATTTTTCATAAGACAGTTCAATTAGATTATTCCCAGGTAATCTTTTATAAACACTCATGATCTGTATAGCCTCGAGCCAGTAATTTACAGCAGCTATCAAACTTTGTTTGGGCATAACTTTTCCTAGCTTCAAACTTGCGACGACGTTTAAAGGATGTCTATGTATATGTACAATTTTGCTACCTGGAAATTGGGCGTTGATAAGCAATACACCGTAAACATTTTGGGGCGTTTTATCAAACCACCGTTTCCCATGATCTTGCTTCCTTAAAAAGGCTTTTGCGTAGCGCATACTCAGTTCACGGCGGTTACCACACTGCTCGAGCATAAGCTTTGCACTTTTTACAGGGATTCCATCAATTGACTGATGGTGCTTAATCGTAGGGTTTTTGAGATAAACATGCCTATAGCCATCAGAACCATAAGGCTCTCCCCAACGATAAAAAAAGGTTTCTTCTGGTGCATTTAGGTTTGGATGCAAACGTAAGATATTTCTAAGTAGCGTCGTACCTGATCTTGTACTTCCAACGATAAAGAATGGTGGCAAGGTTTCCTTCATAATAATTAACAGTCCTAATAATTTATTGTATCGTTGTTTTCAAAATACGGGATTATTCCGAACTCAAGTTCTTTAAGTCCCTATCTTGTAGGACTAAAAACTTAAAATTGACTTTAACTTGCATCCATATAGGCATTTAATACTTGTTCAGAATCTCCTTGCATAAATACTTTGCCTTCTTCAATCCAAATGGCTTTATTACAAAACTCTTTAAGTACTTTTGTGTTATGTGAAACAAGAATTAAAGTTGTATTCGCTTTAGATAGTTTTTCTTCCATAGCTTTCTGAGATTTTTCCACAAAGGTTTTATCGCCTACCCCACCTACAACTTCATCCATTAAAATTACTTCCGGATTTGCATAGTAGGCAATAGCAAAACCAAGTCGCGCTTTCATACCCGAAGAGTAAGTCATAACGGGTTGTTCAAAAAAGTCACCCAGTTCACTATAATCCTTGACTTCATCAACAATGGCTAATGCCTCATTTTTTTTAAGACCTAGAAGTAATGCTCCCAAAACCACATTGTCTCGCCCAGATAATTGAGCAGAAAGACCAACATTTAATGCAATAAGTGAGGAAGT
>JAHEBB010000404.1 GCA_024642575.1 Trueperaceae bacterium
AAAAACCCTCAGTCTTTCAGGCCGACACTTCAGTAAACATCTTGCCAAAGTAGCGCCTGAACAAAGTTTGCAAAAAAGCCTTAACTCAAAACCTGTAGGTAGGTCAATTGCTTACAGATTGTCAGACATCGGCAGATGTTTAGCCATCATGCTCTAGGCTAGATTAATTATGAGGTGAGATAATGTCAGTTGTTCTAACTAAACCCTCCGACACAAATCACCAGATGTTTCCCCTACCCCCTGCCATGGCCTTCCCTACGCGAACTTTAAAACCTGGCGATATCTTATATGAAGCACAAAAAGAGGCAAATCTCCTTTATCTGCTCCGCACAGGCTTACTCAAGGCCATTGTGCCATCAGTGATGGGACGAGACCTTCTGGTTGATATCTATGGTCAAGGGGATGTACTGGGCTTTGCCGCCTTAAATGGTGGTCACCATGCCGAAACGGTCGTTGCTTTAGAAACGGCTTCGCTTATCCCGCTTAATCCTGGTTTTGTCAGTTCAGACGAAGGCCTTTGTCACTACATTATGGTTAATTTAGCAAGGCAGTTAGCACGTAGTCGCCAGGCCTTAGCTATTAGCATGTTGCCCGTAGGCGCGCGAGTTGCCTGGATTATGACGGATTTAAGCCGACGCTTTGGTCATAAAGTCAACGGTAAAACCATGCTTTCTCTTAAGCTCAGTCATGAGGATATTGCTTCTCTTGCCCAAAGTTCTCGGGTCACCATTACCAGAATTTTAGGCGAACTCAGAACCGAAGACGCCCTTAATGGCAGCCGCGGTCAGTACCTAACCGACCCTGAGCGACTTCAAACTGCCGCTGACCATTATCTCTATAGCTAATCTAAGCCCTGAATGCGCTTTAGGGTTTATCAGGGAGCGAACTATGATCGTAGCAGCAAGCAAAAAAGCTCGTTTAGAACTTGAACCTGAGGCGCTGTATCGGCACTGTTCTACGCAGACATTTGGGTTTAAAACCACCACTGAACTCTCGAGCCTTCCCTCATTAACTCAGACAAGAGCTACTAAGGCTCTTAGATCTGCTATGGGCATTAAGCATAAAGGCTTTAACCTCTATGCTCTAGGCCCTGTAGGCTCGGGCAAGCGCAGTCTTGTTGAAACCGAATTAAGCGAACATGTAAAGCATTTGCCTGTTCCTTTTGATCTTTGCTATGTCAATAACTTCCGTGAGGTTAAGACCCCTCAAGCGCTTTGCTTACCAGCAGGCGAAGCCCTCAAATTTAAAGAAATTATGGAGCAACTTTTAGATGAAGTTATGTCAGCCTTACCCGCAGCCTTTGAAAGTGATGACTATCAGGCGCGCAGGCAGGCACTTGACAATGAGTTTTCAGCTAAGCCAAATGAAGACTTTGCGAGCCTTGAAAAAGAGGCAGAGGCTAAAAGCTTTAAGATGCTCAGTACCCCTGTTGGCATTGTTTTTGCCCCTATCGTTGAGGGCAAAGTTATTTCACCTGATGCTTATAGTAGTTTAACCAAAGAAAAACAAGAGACCATTCAAGCTGAGCTTAAAGGGTTGCAAGAGAACCTACAAAAAGTACTGCGGCAAGTATCAAATTATAAAAGAGAACTCGAGCAGCAAATTCGTGAACTTAACCGCGAAATCACTGACTATGCGGTAGGTCACCTGATAAAAGATGTTCGCGGCAGCTATCAAGCTGTTCCTGTCATAGTTCAGTTTCTGGACGCGCTCGAGCTTGACATTGCCGAACACACGGCTGACATCATCAAGGCTTATGAGGCAAAAGCAGCCACCCCCATTGCAGGTATTAATGATAATGTGCCGCTTTTAAGGCGCTATAAAGTAAATGTCCTGATTGATCACAGCAAAACCAAGCATGCACCCGTGGTATTTGAAGATAACCCCAGTTATGAAAACCTGGTAGGGCGCATCGAGCATATCGCGCAAATGGGCACTCTGGTCACCGATTTTAATTTAATCAGAGCTGGCGCTCTGCATAAGGCCAATGGCGGCTATTTACTGCTTGACGCCCGTAAGGTCTTGCAACAAGCTTACGCCTGGGAAGGTTTAAAACGGGCGCTAAAAGCCGAAAGCATCCGTATTGAATCTTTGGGCCAAGTGTTAAGTCTGGTGAGTACGGTATCGCTCGAGCCTGAACCTGTTCCTTTAAATGTCAAGGTCATTTTGCTTGGTGACCGCTTACTATACTATTTGCTTTGTGCTTATGACCCTGAATTTGAAGAATTGTTTAAACTCTCTGCTGATTTTGATGATGAAATTGAAAGAACACCCGAATCGCAGCAGACCTACGCCCAGTTTCTAGCAACCCTGGCAAATCAGGCCAACCTTAGACCGCTTGACGCCCAAGGGGTGGCTCGAGCTATTGAGCATAGTTCCCGACTGGCGGGCGACGCGCAAAAGCTAAGCGCCCATGTCAGTGATTTAGCCGATTTGCTTACGGAAGCTGATTTTATTGCAGAGCAAGCGGGGCAAGCGCTTATCAGTGCCGACAGCATTCAGGCTGCTATAAGCGCCCAATTTGAGCGCGCCGGGCGATTGCGTGAGCGAATTCTGGAAAGTACCTTAAGAGGAACTCGGTTGATTGCAACAGAAGGTCAGGCCATAGGTCAGATCAATGGCTTATCGGTTATGCAACTTGGCAAGCATTACTTTGGTCAAGCCAGCCGCATTACGGCTCGAGTCCGCTTGGGCAAAGGTGAAGTCATCGATATTGAGCGAGAAGTTGAAATGGGTGGCCCTATTCATAGCAAAGGGGTCATGATTTTATCCAGTTATCTGGGCGCGCATTATGCTGATAAGCAACCTTTATCGCTCAAGGCCAATCTGGTCTTTGAACAGTCTTATGCAGGGGTTGAAGGCGATAGTGCTTCTTGCGCTGAACTTTGTGCCTTAGTCTCCGCCATTGCTCAGGTTCCTCTTAAACAATCGCTGGCAATTACAGGTTCTATCAATCAATATGGGCAGGTTCAGGCCATTGGCGGCGTCAACGAAAAAATAGAAGGCTTTTTTGATCTCTGCAAGGCTCGAGCCCTAAGCGGAGACCAGGGCGTCATCATTCCTGTAGCCAATGTTCAGCATTTGATGCTCCGTCAGGATGTCGTCACTGCCGTAAAAGAAAATAGGTTTCATATTTATGCAGTTTCAACTATAAATGAAGCTCTGGAATTATTCACAGATCTCCCAATGGGTAAAGCTGATGCCCAAGGAAACTACCCGACAGGGAGTTTTAATGCGCTGCTTAGCAAACAACTGGCAGAATTTAGCAAAATTCAGCTCGAGCTAAGCAAACAGGCCCATAATGAGTCGTCATGACTGCACTACTGTCTCGCATTCTGCTGGTTTTTCATAGTCCTTTACCAAGCGCGCAGGCGCTGGAATCGGTAAGGTCTTTAGCCCAAGTAAAAGGCTCAGAGTTGTCTGGTTTATATATTGAAAATATCGAGATGCTTGAGGCGGCTACGCTTCACTTCTTATGGGCCGTTGATACACTCTCAGGCAAATCCAAATCGCTTAGTACTAAAGAGCTCGAGACAAAACTCAGTCAGGAAGCAGCACTGGCTCAAAAGTTACTGGCGAAACTGGCTCAAACAACCTCGGTTAATAGCCATTTTCAAACGGCTCGAGGAACGGTTTTTGATGAAACCTTGCGAGTAGCAGCGGAGGGCAGCCTTATTGTTCTAAGCCGAAAAAAATTGGGCTCTACCCTGGTGATAGATGAATCAGGTCAAAAACTCCTAAGTCAAACGCGGTTTCCCCTCCTCTTTTTGGGCAGAGGTTGGTTACAGGGAATGCCTGCTCTTATTTATGAGGGTTCCGAGGAAAGCAAAAAAGCACTGAGCCTTGGTTTAGCCCTGGCTCGAGCCAAAAAGACTGCTCTTCTGGTTTTGCTACCTGCCCATCTGGCTCAACTTAGTGACGCCCTTCCAGAAATGGCTCAATCCTTCCCAATTCATTTTCGCATTCTGCCCCTTATGGACGCCCCGCACTTAGTAGCTGCCCTTAAAAACGAAAAACTCAGCTTGCTCATTCTGCCTGAATCTCTTTTGAATGTTCACTTGATTGATGAAATCGGCAGCCTCTTAGATTTATCGGTTCTGGTTTTGCGTTAACCCATAAGCGCTGACTTAGCTTTCACGCTTAGCTTCTTCTTGTTTAGGAGCTAGATGCTGCTTAAACCAGGTTTTAGCAAGCTGGGCTACCTGCAAAAGCGTACCCGACTCTTCAAAAAGATGGCTAGCCCCTTGAATAAGCTCGAGCTTCTTTTCGCAGCTAAGCTGAGCCAACGCCATTTGATTTAGCGCTATGACTTCTCTATCTAGACTGCCAACTATCAAGAGACAGGGCGCTTTTACCTTTGCTAAAGCGTCAGTGGCTAGATCGGGTCGCCCTCCCCGTGAGACAACAGCTTGCACGCTAGTCGGTCGTTTGGCAGCGGTCATCAAAGCCGCTGCTGCGCCCGTACTGGCACCAAAATAACCCTGACTTAAGGATGCAGTTAGGCTGTCTTTGGCTAGCCAATCCGTTACCTTTAGCAAACGCTCAGCCAAGCGTGGCAGGTCAAAACGGTACTGTCTGGTGTACACATCGATAGCTTCCTCATCGGCGGTTAAAAGATCAAATAAGAGAGTGGCAAGTCCTGCTTCTTGTAATTGACTGGCTACAAACTGATTACGTGGGCTGTGGCGACTGCTACCACTTCCGTGAGCAAAAATCACCAGCCCCGTAGCCCTTTTAGGAATAGCCAGGCTTCCCTTGAGCATGACTGACCCCGCAGAAATACTTAGTTCATGAACCAAGGTTTCCAGGTTTAGCAATTTCATTTTACGCCTCCTTAACAGAGGTTTTAGCTAGCTCTTGATCAGCTTTTTGCAATAAGACTTTAACTTCATCGTCACTGGTTTGTGGAAAAGAGTCATACCAAACCCCTACGGCAATATAGGGTTCGGGGGTCGCAAGA
>JAHEBB010000405.1 GCA_024642575.1 Trueperaceae bacterium
GGTTTTAAACCGATCTAACTCGACGCCATTTTGCCGCTCAACTTCGTGCCAGAGATCATTGACCCCAATTAAGATGCTAATTAAATCTGGTTTAAGATTAATGCCGTCCATCTTCCAACGGGCATAAAGATCAACCACGCGGTTTCCGCTAATGCCACGGTTTAGTATTTCTAGCTTGGCTTCGGGCCTATCTTTAAGCAGGCTAGCAGCAATCATATTGGCATAGCCTGTGCCAAGGGCTTTAGGATCGTTGGCTTCTAAAATGTCTTTATTGCGGCTGGTGTCAGTAATTGAATCACCCTGAAATAAAATGCGTTTGATAGCTGTCATGATTTCCCCTTTATAGGTCTAGTTTCTTACGCGGTAAAGCACTTCGCCAGCACGCTCAACCAGCAGTTTTCCTTCAGCCTCTTTGTTTCGCCAATCTTCTATATTTATGCTGGCAGGGTCGCGGTAACCCAGATTAATGAGCTTGCAAACACCCTCTGGAATTTGGGTAGCAAGCGTGACCTGAATGCGTGGCGTTTCAACGCCAGCTAGATACGTTCCTTTTCCTTTGACATGAGTTGAGTGTGCCAGGGTTGTCCAGTGGACATCTTTAAAGGTTTCCCATTGACCTAAAAAATAATCGCGGCAGTGATAGCCTACCGACTTGATTTCTTCGCCATGTACCAAACTCACCTCTTTTAGATGAGGTGCATAAATGATAACTTCGCCGCCATCGGCAATCACAGGCTCTGTTTTGTACATGGCTTTGGCGGCCGTCCAGAGGTCTTCATACATGGTTGAGGGAATGGATAAAACAGACTTAAAGGGTTTATCTTTGTAAACAATATTCAGCTCTGCCGATAAATCAGAAGCTGCTTCCCAGGACTCAACCACATCACCAATATAAAGCCCGTAAAGGTCTTTGCCTTTGAGTACCATTTTGAGCGAACTAACGGGCTTTTTCTCCGTAACAAACTTTGCCCCTTCGTGAAGCACGCGGCGCACCGCCGTATCTTTAACACCAATCGTATCGTAGCTGGTAGAAAGCGCACCAAGCCAGTGCGTGCTATCGATAATTTCATGACCAGCAATGCCCGGAAAAAGATATTTTGCGCCCCCTGAAAAGCCTGCGACTTCATGAGGGAAAACGGGGCCGCATATTAAAAGCTGGTCATAGTCGTCAATCATTTTGTTGAGATTGATGGGGGTTTCTACCGTGACCAGACCCTCAGTTAAGTCGCGCATGGTTTGGCTCGAGATAACGCCAACCACTTTTAACTGCTCAGAGTCATCCCAGGCATGGTTATAAACCTCAGATTTAGGGTAAGTGTTAGCACGTTCCTCTTTAGAAACCCCAACGAGTTTTTCGATAGCTTCATCAGTCATAGCCCTATGGGTGCCAAGGGCAATAAGATAATCGAGTCGCAAAACATGCTTGCCCAAATGCTCATAAAGCAGCCTAAACATAAGCGGAATAGGCGCACTGCGGGTTCCATCTGGAATGATGACAAGTATCCGTTGATGCTGAAACTTAGCAGGGTCTAAGCCCTCTGCAATAAGAGACTGAACTTCGCTGTCACTAAGAAGGTGATCTGTGCTTCCCTTACCTACCATGGCTAGAGGCCACCATAAGCTGAGAAACCACCATCTACGGGTATGACGATACCTGTTACAAACTTGGCGGCGTCACTGGCAAGGTAAACAGCGGTACCCACCAGCTCATCGGGTTCGCCAAAACGACCCATAGGTGTATTGGCAATGATTTGCCCACCCCGTGTGGTGAGGCTACCATCAGTATTTAAGAGAAAACTACGGTTTTGTTCGCCGACAAAAAAACCAGGGGCAATGGCATTGACCCTTAGGCCTTCACCGTATTTTTGCGCCAAGTCAACGGCAAGCCATTTGGTGAAGTTGTCAATGGCAGCTTTGGCAGCGGCGTAACCTATCACTCGGGTTAAGGGTTTTTGGGCTGCCATTGAAGAAATGTTGATAATTGAGCCAGAACCAGCGTCTTTCATGCTTTCGCCAAAAACTTGAGCGGGCAAAACGCTGCCTTCAAAGTTAAGCCGCATGACTTTGTTTAGAGCTTCAGGCTCGAGCCCAAAAAACGTCAACTCTCCAAAAACGGTGGCCTCTGGCATATTACCCCCAGCTGCATTGATTAAAATGTCAATACGACCTGTTTGTTTAAGCAAATGCTCTCTTGCTTTTAACAGTGAAGCTTTGTCAAGCACATCAGCAGGTAGAGGAATCGCTTTTAAGCCTTCATTTTTAAGGGAATCACTGACCTGAACGGCTAACGCTTCACGCCGACCCAAGATGGCAACGGTAGCACCTGCCTGCGCTAGCCCTTTAGCCATAGCACCCCCTAGGACACCTGTACCGCCAGTAATAACAGCGGTTTTTCCTGTCAAATCAAATAAGTTCATCATGGTTCACCCTATTTCTTTAGGCAATAGTTTAAGCTTTTTGGGCAAATGGTGTTGCATGATGCGTTTGGCTGCTTTCCCTAACCCTCAGTCCTTAAGAGGTAAGTAGGGTTCCCAAACGCTTTATTCCCTCTTTAACGAATTCAGCTAGGGGGTTTATACAGACCAACATTTTGACAAAAAGGGGGGATACCGATAAGGTAATCGGAAAACGTCAATCGGAGCAAATTAGGAGAAGCCATGAAACTTGAAGCAAGGGTAAAGCCTATTTTAGAGATAGATGGACTTTTATTTAAAGATTTAAATGGAAACGGTAGGCTCGAGCCTTACGAAGACTGGCGTTTGCCCATTCATCTGCGTATAGAAGACTTGCTTAGCCAAATGACGCTCAAAGAAAAAGCAGGGATGCTCCTTATCCAAACCCTAAATGCCGAGCCAGGTGGCAGACTTTCAGATACAGCCGTTGACTACTTAAGTAAAGAAAAAATGACGCGCTTTATCTTTCGTAATACCATTACGGCTGAACCCCAGCCAAGTGCAACGGGTCCGTCCTGGCGAGGGGCAGACGTCAGACCCTATGAAGCAGCCCAATTTTTAAACCTCATGCAAGAGCTGGCTGAAGCCAGTCGTTTGGGTATTCCGCTGGTCTTTAAGTCCAATGCTCGGAATCACCATGATTCAAATGCCAAACCGGGTATCAATGTACCCGCAGGCTCGTTTTCAGAGTGGCCCAAGGAAGCGGGTTTGGCTGCAACCCGCGACATGGATTTGATTGCCGAATTTGCTCAAACCGTACGCCAGGAATGGCTTGCAGTGGGTCTGCGCGGTCTCTATGGTTACATGGCAGATTTAGCAACGGAGCCGCGCTGGTACCGTATCCATGAAACCTTTACGGAAGATGCAGACCTTGCGGCTGAAATCATTAGGGTACTTGTTAAAAACTTTCAGGGCGAAGAACTGAATGCCTCTGGCCTTGCCCTTACGGTCAAGCACTTTCCTGGTGGAGGTCCGCAAGAAGGGGGTGCTGACCCGCATTATGCGTTTGGCAAAAATCAGACCTATCCAACAGGGTTATTTGAGTATCATCTAAAACCTTTTAAAGCCGCGATTGAGGCAGGTGTTTCTGCTCTCATGCCTTATTACGGTATACCTGTGGGACAGTCTTATCAACCCAATAACGTAGGTATGGCCTTTTCTAAAGGCATTTTGACCGAACTTCTTCGCGCTGAATTAGGCTTTAAGGGCTACATCAATTCAGATACGGGGATTATTGGTGAGAGAGCTTGGGGTTTAGAAGATAAAACCGTTGATGAACAAATTGCCATTGCCATAGAGGCAGGAACCGACGTTTTATCTGGCTTTAATAGCAATGCTCAGATTATGGGCCTGCTCGAGTCTGGCAACTTAACAGAAACGAGGCTTGATGAATCGGTTAGGCGTCTCTTAAAAGAGCAATTTCAACTTGGCTTATTTGAAAACCCTTATGTTGACCCTAACCGAGCAGCTTATTTGATAGGTAATCGCGCGTTTCAACGAAGAGCCGAGGAAGCTCAGCGTAAGTCGATTGTCTTACTACAAAATAACGGGGTTTTGCCCCTCCCCAAACCCTCCGAAGAAAAACCCGTAAAGCTTTACAGTATGGGTATGGACAAGGCTGTAATTGCTCATGAGCGCTGGGGATATAAGGTTGTAGCGGGTGACTATAACCCTGAAGCAGGGGAAAGCCGACCGACTATTCCTGAAGATACCGACTACGCCCTGATTCGTATCGAAGTGAACAATGTGTCAAGCCCTGACCGACTATTTGGCGGCCCGAAACAAGAGGAGCTCGACTTTTTGGCTTTTTCTGCTATGGCAAAGGCTGAGTCGTGGGCTGTTACGCCGTCTTTAGAAGATATTCAGGCGGTGATGGCAGAGTTAGGGGCATATAAGACGGTACTGGCGATTTATTTCCGCCAACCGTTTGTGCTTGATGAGGCAAGTGGCTTACGAAGTGCAGGGGCACTTCTGGCAACCTTTGGTGTAAGAGACGCTGCCCTTATGGATATAGTAAGTGCTCAGGCGACGCCCAGCGGCAAGCTTCCCTTTGCTTTGGCCATAAGTACAGAAGCTATTAAGCGCCAAGCTTCAGATGCGCCTGGTTATGACGAAGCAGATACGCTCTTTCCCTTTGGTCATGGCCTGACGTACTAAAACTCTAATAGACCTTTAATCACACCTGTTTCGGGTTTTGTCCAACTTTCAAATACATTTACCAGTTCTTCTGGGCTGGCGCGGTGGGTAATCCATGCGGCAACATTAATACGTTTTTGCTCGAGCGTCTCAATGACCGTCTTAAAATCTTCTTGGGTAGCATTGCGACTGCAATGAATTGAAAGTTCTCTGGCATGAATGCTCGGGTTGTGAAAAGGCAATTCATTTTTGGTATGACCCACCAAAATAAGCTGCCCGCCATGCGCACAGTAATTGACCGCATTTATCATTGATTTTGCGTTGCCAGTAGCGTCAAAAAGAGTGGTAGGAAGGTCGCCAC
>JAHEBB010000406.1 GCA_024642575.1 Trueperaceae bacterium
GAGGGCGACCAGGCTCGTCACGATTCCAGACCCAGATATGCAAAAAATTGGAGCTATAAACACCATTCGTTTTACTGACCGCACAGGGTATAACACCGATTACTCGGGGTTTATTAAAGCTTTTCGTAAGACTTTTGGAAACGCTCATCCGGGCAAGGTTTTGATGCTTGGTTCTGGTGGCGTAGGCAAAGCGATTGCTTTTGCTCTGTTCAAGCTCGAGCCTACGACTGAGCTGCTTTTGGTCGATCTTGATCTAGAAAAAGCTCAAGCGCTTGCCAGGGAATTGCTGACTGCGGGTTTAAACTGCAAGGTGCATAGTGTGAATGACTTGGCTGATCTAAGCAAGGTTGACGGTTTAATTAACTGTACACCCTTAGGTATGTATCAGTACCCAGGAAGTGCATTTCCTAAAGAGATCATTGGCGGGCAGCGCTGGGCCTTTGACGCCGTTTATACTCCCCTTGAAACCCAATTCTTAAAAGATGCTAAAGCTGCTGGGCTCGAGTTTCTCTCAGGTTACGAACTTTTCTTTTATCAAGGGGTTGATGCCTTTGAAATTTTCACAGGTATAAAAGTTGATGAGACGAGGCTAAGACAGGAACTCTTAGCTGTCTCCTGAGGAATTTTGCGGGTTTACGCTCGCTTATAGAAAATTCAAAAGTTAGTGGAAAAGTCGATGGTTTATTGCTACTGATCATTCCTTTGCCATTCCAGTGAAAGCTTGAAGCTAATCCTCATAACAAAGATAAAATACAGACAATCACAATAAATTCCACCAGAAAGATGTTTTTTGGACGTTAAATCTCAAGACGAGTATTGTTTATAAATGCTTCCTGATAAACGTTTCAACAATATCCAAAATGGGTTCTGTCCAAAAAGCTGGGCCTGCATGATCGGCACCTTTAAGTTGATAAAAATCGACCTCTTTACGGTTAGCTTTTAAAGCATCAAAAAGTAAGACGCTCTGACCAAAAGGAACCAGGCGGTCTTTATTGCCGTGCAAAATCAAAAAGGGCGGAATCTTTTTATTTTTTGAAAGGTAGTTCATGGGCACGGTAGCTTTAACTTTTTCTGGATTTTCCTTTACATTAAAGCCGCCAATAAGCATACCTTCAGGAGAGTCAGCCGCAATATGATCCATAGTAGACGGCTCATGATTCATGGTGCTTATGTCGTTTGGGCCATAGTAATTAACGACTGCTTTTAAAAGAATGGCTTGAGCTGAGCCGGGTTCATCATCAAGGTTAGCTTCATCCAAAGAAACGCCTACCATGGTTACGGTATGCCCTCCCGATGAATCTCCCCAAAGAGTGATTTGCTTAGCATCAGCATGATACTTATGACCGTTTTCCTGCATAAAGCGAATGGCGGTTTTGGTGTCTTTCACTTGAGCTGGAAAAGCGGCAAGGGGTGAAGGCCGATACTCAACAACAGCAATCACGAAACCACGCCTGGCAAACCTTGCAAGCTGTGCGAGTTCAGCTCCTAAATTCTGTTTAAACCATGCCGAACCCTGGACGTAGAGAATGAGTGGATAGAGTTTTTCATTACCCTCTTTTTGTCTTGGCTCGAGAATGGTGAGGTGAAGAGGCATACCTGATTTTTCGGCATATTTAACGTTAAGATGCGTAAAAATGGATTGCTCAGATAAATCAGCCTGAAGAACCTGCATACCTTCTGAACTTAGTGTACTTTCAGGAAAAGCCTCAAAACTGCTGGCTCGAGCTGGAATTAGAGGGGAGGTGTCTTGATTTTTCATAGATTAACAACCATTCTAACCCTAAAAACGCAACATTTATTGAGAAAAGCGTGTAAATGGGAAGGGTTTGAGGAGCTAGCTGGTTTTCAATAAATCTAACGAGGTGCCATCCGCAGAGCCCCATCCAGGCGAATAACTTCACCGTTAAGGTAAGGATTATCTACCATGTGCATGACTAGGTTGGCATATTCGTCAGCTTGACCTAAGCGAGTTGGAAACGGAATCGCTTTTGCCAAAGAATCCTGGGCTTCCTGGGGAAGATTTGCTACCAAAGGAGTATGAAAGAGTCCTGGAGCAATAGCTAAAACTCTGATGCCAAAACGGGCAAATTCTCTTGCAGCAGGAAGCGTGAGGCTAACAATGCCACCTTTAGAGGCAGCGTAGGCTGCTTGACCTATTTGTCCTTCATAGGCTGCAACCGAGGCAGTTGAAATGATGACGCCTCTTTCCTCACCTAGAGGCTCTTGCTTGATCATGTCAGCAGCACAGAGGCGCATAAGATTAAATGAACCCACAAGATTTATATTGATAATGCGACTAAACGCTGCCAAGCTCATCGGTCCGTCACGACCAACAATACGCTCTGCTACCGCAATGCCTGCACAATTTACCAAGACTCTGGCTGCACCATGTGCCGCCTTTGCTTGTTTGACAGCTGCTTCTGCTGAGTCAGCGTTAGCAACATCGCAGTGCAGGGCTATGCCCTTTATCTCATGGGCAAGCTCTTGAGCAAGCTCGAGGTTGAGATCAAGCAATGCCACTTTTGCCCCTTCTTTTGCTAGTCGTCTCGCGGTTGCCGCGCCAAGTCCTGAAGCGCCACCTGTAACGAGTGCTGCTTGTCCTGCTAGATTCATTCTTTACCTCCGACTTACCAAAATGTTTTTCTCGATAATCTTAGCGCGGAATTATAAGGTTGCGCGCTGGTTAGGCAAGTGCTTGGGGGTTGTATAATTTTAATTTATTTAATAAACTATTTACTAGATAAATTAAAACTCAGATTTGTGATTTTTTGGAGAATGGTTTGAACTCTGCGCTAAGTCAGCAAGAAACGCCCTCAAATGTTTTTCGGTATGGCTATTTGCCAGAACTCGTCGGGCATTTGTTGGGTTTGGCTCATATCCAAGCGACCAATTTATGCAGTCATAACCTTGCCGAGCTAAGAATTACGCCCAAGCAGGCTGTGAGCCTGTATTTTGTCTCAAAAAACAGTGAAACAATGCAAAAAGATTTAGCAACTGGTGTAGGTACAAGTCCTACTGTGATGGTGGGTATTTTGGATGTGCTAGAGAAACGGGGCTTTCTGAGTCGAGCGCACTCAAAACAGGACCGAAGATCTCAAATAGTCACTTTAACCGCTAAAGGAAATGCGGCGCTTCCGCTGGTAAAAGAGGCACTTTTTGTTACGGAAACCCAAATAGATGAAAGCTCGAGCCTCAGCACAGAAGAAAGGCAGCAGCTCCTCAAACTCTTAAGAAAACTTGTAAAACGCGAGCCAACCCTATGAAAACGCAAATAGGCATTATTGGTGCAGGGCCAGCAGGCTTGCTGCTTTCTCATTTATTGTCGCTTCAAGGGATTGACTCAGTCGTGCTCGAGTCTCGCTCACAGGATTATGTAATTGGTCGGGTGAGAGCAGGAGTATTGGAACAAGGCACGGTTGATACGCTAAAAGCAGCAGGTTTAGGAGGACGGCTCGAAAACGAAGGATTAGAGCATGAGGGGATTGAACTCCTTTTTAACGGCATTGCGCGGCGCATTGATTTTCCTTCGCTGACAAAAGGCAAAAAGGTAACAGTTTACGGACAAAAGGAAGTCATCATAGATTTGATTGCCGCCAGACAAGCGGCCAAAGCAAAGCTCTATTTTGAAGCAAAAGCAAGCAAAATTGAAGGGCTCGAGTCTGATAAGCCTGTTATTCATTTTGAAAAGGATGGTCAACAGCATAGGCTCGAGTGTGATTTTGTTGCAGGTTGTGACGGTTTTCATGGGATTGCCAGAAAGAGCATACCTAATGACGTTTTAACGGTCTATGAAAGGGAATATCCCTTTGCCTGGTTGGGTATTTTGGCAGAAGCTGCGCCATCATCTCATGAACTTATTTATGCCAATACTGAAAGTGGCTTTGCGCTTCATAGCATGCGCAGCCCTAGCATTAGCCGAAACTACCTGCAATGTGATCCTAAAGATGATATTGCGAATTGGTCTGATGAGCAGATTTGGCAAGAACTCTCCCAACGCTTAGCGCGTAAAGAGGGCTCTTTTCACTTAAATACAGGAAAGATAATTGAAAAGAGCATTACGGCCATGCGCAGTTTTGTGGTTGAACCCATGCGCTATAAGAACCTTTTTTTGGCGGGTGACTCTGCCCATATCGTGCCACCCACAGGCGCTAAAGGCATGAACCTGGCGGTTGCAGATATAAGGATTTTGTCGAAAGCATTCATAGACTTTTATAAGCAGACAGACACTAATGGTCTTGATAGCTACTCTGAAACTTGTTTGCGGCGCGTTTGGCTTGCTATGCGTTTTTCCTGGTGGATGACCTCCCTTTTGCATAAATTCCCAGACGATGACGCCTTTGCTTACAAGCTGCAATTGGCACAGCTTGATTATGCCACCACTTCGCTAGCTGCTAAAACTTCATTGGCAGAAAATTACGTTGGCTTAGATTTGGATTTCAAAGGCTAAATTGGGTAGTCTGTAGATTTTATGAGTGATTATATCGCTATGGTTTTTAACGGATTAGCAAAGGACTGAACGCATGTTTGCACAGATTGATGGTCTGACAATTCACTATAGGCTCGAGGGTAAAACGGGCAAGCCAGTTCTCGTTTTTATAAATTCTCTAGGGACAGATTTTCGCATTTGGGATGAGGTTTGTTGTTATTTTTTATCAGATTATCAGGTCTTAAGGTATGACAAAAGAGGGCATGGTTTATCGGACGCACCAAACGGAGAGTACAGTCTAAAAGATCACAGCCATGATTTAAAGGGGTTACTTGAGCATCTTAAGCTTGAAAACGTAACTTTAACTGGTATTTCAGTAGGTGGCATGATTGCACAAGATTTCGCCTTGCGCTTTCCCCAAGTCGTAAATGCGCTCGTTCTTTCTGACACGGGAGCTAAAATTGGTAATGCCTATTTTTGGAATGCACGTATAGAACGCATACAAAAAGAAGGTCT
>JAHEBB010000407.1 GCA_024642575.1 Trueperaceae bacterium
GTTGAAGGCAAAGTAAATAAGCTTAAACTCATTAAGAGGCAAATGTATGGACGTGCTAGTTTTGACCTGCTCAGAAAGAGAGTCATTCTAGCTGGCTGAGCACGGTTTTCTCGGGAGAACCGATTTTGCAGACTAGACACAGAAAGGGAAGGTTATGGTGAAACGGTATTTATTATTAAGTGTACTTATCATTCTGTCTGCTTGCGGAGGTCCCTCGAGCCCTACCCAAAGCGACATAACAGCTCCTCTTTTAAGCAGCAGTCTGCCAACTACAGGCTCGAGCGATGTACCTATTAACGTCAAGTTGGCTTTTGGCTTTAACGAAGCCATTGATGAGGTTTCATTCACGATTAGTGCCACGCCGACGCTCAATCTGGGTAGTGCCAGTTGGACCAGCGATCACAAAAATGTGGTTTTTGCTAATGATCAGCTTAACCCATCAACTTCTTACAGTTTGCTGCTAAGTGCCAAAGACTTAGCAGGGAATGCCCTGAAAAGTACAACCCTGACCTTTGCAACTTCAGCCAGCACAGACACTACGGCACCCTCAACCCCGAGTAATCTTATTGCAAGTCCTGGCAATACTCAGGTTAGTTTAAGTTGGCAG
Organism: Trueperaceae bacterium; assembly: GCA_024642575.1. Taxonomy (GTDB): domain Bacteria; phylum Deinococcota; class Deinococci; order Deinococcales; family Trueperaceae; genus JAHEBB01. Next base: position 608 of record JAHEBB010000407.1, read on the forward strand.
GCCAGCCCTGAGGCCGATGTGGTGGGCTATACGATTTACCTGGGAACCACAGAGACAAGTCTTGAGCAACACAGTTTTGTTACTAAAACCTCAAACACTATTACAGCTCTTGACAATGGTCAGGCATACTTTTTTGCGCTTGACACAGTGGATAGTTCAGGCAATCACTCGACTCGAAGTAGCGTAGTTTCGGCTACCCCTTCAGCTACCGACACCACAGCACCCACTATCGTCTCAAGCAATCCCTTTGACAATGCCACGGAAGTAAATCCTGATAACCCAGCGATCATTCTGGTTTTTTCCGAACCGATTGACATACCGAGTTTTAGTTTGATCGTCTCGCCACTTAAGCCAACAGAGAATATAGTCGTATTGCCTCGTTCCTTGTCACCTCTTACAGAACTTGAATCTTTGGCAACGACACCGTTTAATGTGAGTTGGAGCGAGGCGGATACAGTTGCTACGCTAACCCTCGCGCCACCCGATGTCGTGCTTTTAGAAAATACTACGTTTACCCTTACGCTCAGTGCCAAAGACAAGGTGGGAAATGCGCTGGCAGGTGACAACAAAATTGCCTTTACGACAGGAGTAAAAGTACCTGTACTTGTCTCGAGCGTTCCCGCTAACGGTGCAACCAATGTTGAAGCTTCCAATATTAAAGGGACAGTAATAACACTGACGTTTTCTGAAGAAGTAAAGCTCGAGACAATTGAAATTGATGATTCTAACTTCCCTAATGCTTGTTCAATCCTAAAGTCAGAAGCAGTGGGGGTAACAGTTACGTTAGATTGTTATTTATTTGATAGCAAAACCTACACGCTTTCTTACAGAGGTCAAGACCTTGACGGCAACACTTTTGAGGGTAGCATCAGCTTCTCTACCGTTCCTGACACGGTTCCCCCGAGCGTTTTTTTTACCAATCCAAATGATTTGGAAATGAATGTTGTTCTGTTTCAAGAAATTGAAATCGGATTTAACGACGAGATGGATGAAGCCAGCACACTCGCAGCCGTCACGAGTTCTCCAGATCTAGGATGTACCTGGACATTAAGCGAAGCGAAAGATTTCCTCAAGTGTAAAGGCAATCTTCAAGGCAATACTACCTACGAGATTACGGTAGCCGAAACGGCCAAAGACACTTCGGGTAAAGAACTTGCGGGTTCGGGCTTATGCCGAGGTGATCCTCCCTGCGCTTACATTTTTAGATTCACCACGCTTACCCCGCCACCACAAACAGGCAATTTAAAACTTACGATCAGTGGTTTACCCCTTGGTCAAAAAAGGGTACGGGTACTTGGGCCAAATGGCTTTGATAGCGGTTTGCTGGATGAAGGCACCACGTTTAGCAATCTGCCCGTAGGTGACTACACCATTACTGCGTCAAGCTTCACCATTGCACCAGGTAAACCTGCTTGCCGGTTTTATTTTGCTGAACCAGCTTCGCAAACTTTAACGGTAAGTGCTAATCAAACCAAATCAGGTAGTGTTGCTTACACCAATGAATCATGTGCGCTTTGAGGGCTCGAGCAAATGAGCCGAAGACTTTGCAGTATTAAAGGCAAAATCTTTTTTGAGGTTATGAGCTTACTGTAGGATTTTCTTACCCAGGAAGAAAGAAGTTTCAGATAAAGATAAGGAAAGCCATGAAAAAACTAATCTACTTCATGTTTATCATTTCAATGTTAGCTGCCTGCGGGCAGCAGGCTCAACTGCCTGACTCGAGCTTTACGGAAACACCACTATTAACTGATCAAGATTTCGACCATGCCCTGCTTCAAGGGGTCAGTAATGTAGAAAAACTCGAAGGTACCGATGGTGGCTATACAGCTGCAGGGCAAACCCTAACACCCCTTGGAGCTAAGTCCAGTGAACTCAGCACTCAGGCAGTTTTACCCGATACGTCTGGTTTTGATTTCTATGTGAAATACACGCAGAGTGTTTTGATTGGTACACCCTCCAAGGGCAGTAAACCCTATAGCCTGTACCTCCATGACCAGCAGACGGATGTGCGTACCCTGATTTACTCGGGGGATAGGCCGATACAATCGGTAGCGGGAAGTTTGGATGGAACGATGGTGCTGGTCAGCATGCGCGAGACCACAACCTCCAGCAGCGATTTTGAAATCTTTTCAATCTCCCTTGCTGATCCAACACATCCATTCCTTGTCAATTTGACCAGTGACACAGTTGATAACACCAATGTTTCGGTAAGCCGCAATTTTGATTGCTTCGTATTTGAAGAACCCGTTGCAGGCATTCAAACAGTGGTGCTCGGGAAGAAAAACAGCATTTTTAGTTTTAGAAAGACTGTGTTGACTCAGACATTGCCGCAGCGTCAGCCCAGTATTAGTGGTGATGGTAGATATGTTTCCCTCATCAGAGATCTGGCAAATGGTACTGACAGAGTATTTACCTATGACATTGCGCTAAACAGCTATTTAAATGTTGCAACAAGTACGGCAGTTCTGGAGTACCCCAGCCTGAGTGATAACGGTCTTAAGGTTTTATGGCTGGAAAATGGCACACCCGATAAGCTAATGATTAAAAACCTGATTACGGCCTCAACTCAAGTTGTTGCCTCTGAAGTATCAATGAATCATCCTTTTTTAACTGCCGATGGTAAGTTTATCACCTATCAGAGTGGTCGAAATATCGTGACGAAAGACCTTCAAACGGCGCAAGTACAAACGATTGCCAGCAGTTTTACTAATACTATTAGTTTTTTTGCTCCCAGCTGGCAGAAGGCTGGCGATAACAAATTCATTGGCACATCTCAATCGGGTTTTTATCCCTCACAGTATGGTGGTTCTGTTGCGATAGATGGTGACTTGATGGTGGTCGGGGCAACGGGTGAAACAAACGGTAGGGGTGCAGTCTATCTCTATAAGCGTAGTAGTTTAGGTACCTGGGAAGGTGTTACGGGACTGACTGCGAGTGATGGGATTAAGAACAAAATCTTTGGCGCAGATGTTGGCATCAGTGGGGACACAATCGTGGTTGGTGCAAGTGAGGCGGTCTATATTTTCCAAAAAGACCAAGGCGGTGTGAACCACTGGGGACAGGTCAAAAAACTTCTTGCCAGTGACGGTGCAGCAGGTGACCGTTTTGGGCGAAGTGTCGCTATTAGCGGAAATACCGTTGTTATAGGTGCCTATTTTGACGATCATGATATTAATGGTCTTGCTGGGGATGAACCCGATGTCGGCGCTGCGTATATTTTCCAAAGGAATTTGGGAGGGGCAAATAACTGGGGTCAGCTCAAGAAATTAAGCGCTGGCGATCAGGCAGCCTATGATAACTTTGGCTGTGATGTTGCAGTTTCAGGAACGACGGTGGTGGTAGGTGCCTGTAACGAAAGTCACGATACGAATGGAACCCCTGGTGATGAAGGCAGAGTAGGAGCCGCTTATATTTTTGAACAAAATCAGGGTGGCAGCAATACGTTTGGACAAATCAAAAAACTCATTGCCAGTGATGGGGCAGTCCTTGATCAATTCGGGGTGTCAGTCAGCATCAGTGGTGCAACCGTACTCATAGGGGCTCATGCTGAAGATCACAATGCCGACACCCTTGCTGGGGATGAAACCAATGTCGGTGCAGCCTACCTCTTCCAGAAAGATCAAGGGGGAACGGGTAATTGGGGAGAGGTTAAAAAACTTATTGCCAGTGATGGTGCAAGCTTTGACTTTTTTGGTTACGCTGTGTCTATTTCTGGAGATTCACTGGTAATTGGCGCATATGACGAAGCCCATGACACTAATGGAGATAGCACGGATGAAGCCAGGGTGGGTGCAGCATATCTGTTTCAAAAAGATCAGGGTGGCTTAAACAACTGGGGTCAGGTGCGAAAGCTTGTGGCTTTTGATGGTGCTACGGGAGATTCGTTTAGCGAGGGTGCTATTGCTATATCTGGAGGTACAATCGTGGTTGGTGCCTGGTCAGATGATAATGCCAGTGGTGTGAATGCAGGTGCCGCTTACTTCTACGAGTAGCTGAAAATAAAGGCACAGCGGATTACCTTCGCTGTGCCTTTATCTGCTTTTACTATGACTAAAGAAGTCTAGCTTCATGCTAGTTCTGCTTCCCTCAACGTTTAAAGAGTCACTAACTGGCTAGCTAATACCAAGCTGAAAGAATAATGTCACAAAACTGGATCTGGCAGAGCTTACTCCCCCAGGTCTGAATCATAAATGTCGTAAGACATTTATGATTCAGCTCAGGATAATATTCCGATAGACACAACTAGAATCTCGCGTTTTGCTCGGTTAGCCGCTTGAGACTTTGCCAACAATCTCCGTTTTTTGGGATACTCTAATTTGAAGCTACCGCAGAAA
>JAHEBB010000050.1 GCA_024642575.1 Trueperaceae bacterium
ACTATCAACAATATAATGTCTGTAATTGGGCGATGCCTGCTGAGGACGCTCATGATTTATGTTTATCTTGTCAGCTTACAGAGGTCATACCAAATTTGTCTTTGCCAGAGAATAAAGAAGCTTGGTACAAGCTTGAGGTAGCCAAAAGACGTTTGGTTTATAGCCTAATTCAACTGGGTTGTCCTGTTGAATCAAAAGAATTTTATAGTGAGGGTTTAAGTTTTAAATTTCTTTCAGATGAAGAGCAAGACGAAGCTGTATTAACAGGTCACGCCGACGGGGTCATTACCATAAACCTTGCTGAAGCCGATGACGCCGAGCGGGAAAAGCGCAAGCAAGACTTGGGTGAACCCTACCGTACACTCTTGGGTCATTTTCGTCACGAAAGTGGACATTATTACTGGGATAGATTGTTTAAAAATACGCCTGTGCTCGAGTCCTATCGACTGCTCTTTGGGGATGAACGCCTGGATTACGGACAAAGTTTACAAACCTATTACCAGCAAGGAGCTGCGCCAAACTGGCAAGAGTCGTTTATTTCTGCCTATGCCAGCGCTCACCCTTGGGAAGATTGGGCAGAGACCTGGGCGCACTATTTGCATATGATTGATACGCTCGAGACAGCAGAGACCAGTGGCTTACGTTTTGGCACGCCCGAGAACTCAGGGCGAGTCAGTTTTGAAGAGCTTGCAGGGCACTGGTTTAAACTTACCTATTTGCTAAATAATCTAAACCGAAGCTTGGGTTTAGCCGATGCCTATCCCTTTGTTCTCTCAAATCAAGTTTTAGCCAAGCTCGAGTTTATTGACAGGCTTCTTGCACGGTAGTACTTGTTTGGCAAGTTCGTAAGTATAGGCAAGAAAAAGTCAGAAGGCAAATTGAAGTACATTTGGCGTATGCCCGAACGGTTATCTGATTTTAAAAGTCAAAGTAAAAAGGACAGGCTCGAGCCTGTCCTTTTGATGAAATGATATTTAAAGTGTGACAGGTAGCCCTGTTTTGGCACTTTCATACGATGAAAGAACTAAGCGGACTGCCTCGAGTCCGTCTTTTCCTGTACAGATAACTTCACGCTTGCCTTCAATAGCATCTATAAAATTCATGATGTGTCTTTGGCCAACACCTGCTGTGTGAAAATTGTAAATAGCGACATCGGTATCCGCCCAGAGGGTGCCAGGGGATTCGCGGAAACGATGTTTTAGAACAGGTTCTTCCCAGCGGTTAGTGTACTCGAGCGAACCCTTGCTACCGTAAATCCAGAAACCTTCTTCCCAACCTGTGGCTGTCCAGGCATTTTCAACACTGGCAAGAGTTCCAGATTTAAAGGTAAGGGTAACGACCGAAGTATCTTCAACTTCTACATCAAATTTTAAAGCTCCCATTTGACAGTAAAGGCTGTTGACTTCGCCCCCAAAGTAGCGTGCCAGGTCAAACATATGGCAGCCATTATCTAGCAAGGTGCCACCGCCAGAATTTGCTAATTTGCCAAACGAATCACGCACGGTTTCTGCGCCAGCCCAGTCATGGGCTTGCCTCAGGCGCATAAAGGTAACGCGGCCTAGGTCGCCATTATCGATCATTTGTTTGGCCTTTAAGGCGGCACCATTGGAGCGCATATGGTGACCGATTTGCAAAATCACTTTATTTTTCTTGGCTACATCAATCATTTCCTGAGCTTTTTCAAGGTTCAGAGAAATGGGTTTTTCACATAAGATGTGCTTGCCTGCTTTTGCGGCGGCAATAGTGGCTGGGTGATGGTAGGCATTGGGTGTACAAATAGATACAGCATCGACTTCATCAAGGTTGAGAAGGTCCTCGTAATTTAGGAAAGCGTTTCGCACCCCCCATTCTTGCTGGCGCGCGTTTAAAGAAGCCTCAAAAACATCGGCAATGGCAATAACTTCAGCGCCTGCCATTTGGTAGCCTTCAAAATGGCGCTTAGCAATACCACCGACACCGATGATGCCAATTTTTAGACTCATAGATGTTCTTTCGTTGGGTTAGGTACAGGCTCGAGCTCCCTTGAGTTAGGTGCTTTGCTGCTATCAATAGTGACGCGGCGTCGTGCCCAACGGCTAGCATTGGCAATGATGCGCAAAACGTGCTCATTGTAGTAGGTAGGAAAGGTCTCGTGACCAGGGCGAAAGTAAAAAACGCGACCGTGACCACGTTGCCAGGTGCAGGCACTTCTAAAGACTTCGCCCCCTTGAAACCAGGAGACCATAAGCAGCTTATCAGGCGTAGGAATATCAAATCTCTCGCCGTACATTTCCTCTTGCTCTAGCTCAAAATAGTCAGGAATGCCCGCCATGATGGGGTGAGCAGGCTCGAGATTCCAGAGGCGTTCTTTTTCATCGGCTTCACGCCATTTTAAAGAAGCATGAGTACCCATCAGACGCTTGAAGATTTTGGAAAAATGCCCTGAATGTAAAACAATTAGCCCCATGCCATTAAGAACATGCTTTTGCACCATATCAACGGTTGCGTCAGCGACCTGATCGTGCGCCATGTGTCCCCACCAGATCAGCACATCGGTGTTTGATAGGATTTCTTCGCTAAGACCATGATTTTTTTCTCTTAGGGTTGCCGTTTTGATTTCAAACTCGCCAAGCCCTGCGATGCCTTTGGCAATCGCCTGATGAATGCCATCAGGATAGACTTTTTTGACCGCATCATGCTCAACTTCATGAATGAATTCGTTCCAGATGGTGACTTTGGTAGCTGCCATAAGTGCCTCCTAGGTAAAGTACTGAATAAGTTTACAGGTTTTCTAATTACCCAATGTAAAAATTACAACCTTTAGCGAAGTAAGGTAAAGAGCCTTTTGTACAGGCTCGAGCTAAAAAATACCTTGCTATCTCGTTATTGTGACATGATTTGAAATAATAAGGGCAAATTTGCTGTTATAAGTTTTATTGGGATGGCTAAGGCTTCTCTTCGCTTCTTTATTTATTAAGCCTACCCGATGATACCCGCCCGAGCCAGATGATACCTGCTAATGCTGTAAGCGCAAAGTTAAAAAGAGTTCAGGCTTTGCCGTTTTAAGTCGTTTGAGGTCATGCCTGTAACATCTAGTGCAAACCACTCCAAAAGAAAAGTTTGAAGATCAGCCAGGGAAGCAATTTTAATAAGGCTGGGTTTGGCGTCAGGCAAGAAAGCAAAGTACCTTAAAAGCTGACCACGAAACTGCATCATTAAGTGTTTTTCTCGCTCTGGGCTTATCGCTTCATACCAATTCAAATGGAGCAGGGCATGCTGATAGGCGATTTTTGCTTTCTCTTCCTGACTGGGTGACGCTTTACCCAAAAGCTCGGCAAAAAACCAGGGTTGACCTAGGGCAGCTCGAGCTACCATGACACCCAAGCCCCAGGATCTGTAGCGCTCAAATTGGGCTCGAGTCGAAACATCACCCGAACCAATGACAGGAATCTTTAAGCTATCTGCCACCGTTTTAATCGCTTCCCAATTTGCTTCGCCCGAATATTTTTGCGCAGCGGTGCGACCATGCACGGCAATAACACTTGCCCCTGCTTCCTCAACGGCCTTGGCAACCTCGAGTACATTCATCTCGTCATAGCCCAAACGCATCTTGGCACTGACAGGTATAGGTACGGCTTCACTTAGCGCCCTAACAATAGCGGCAGCTCTATCAGGGTCTTGCATGAGTTTCGAGCCGCAGCTTTTACCCGTTATCTTTTTGACAGGGCAGCCCATATTTAAGTCAAGAGCGCTAGGTCGGTAAAGCTCATAAAGCTTTGCGCCACCTGCTGCAACCAGTTCGGGTTCACCACCAAAGACCTGAATTACCAGATCAGGCTCGTTGGGGTAAGGCTCACCTATTTCTATGCCTTTAAGATCACCCAAAACCATGCCTTTGGCACTTACCATTTCAGTCACTGCCCAGCTACTACCAAAGTCGCGGCAAAGCTTACGGAAAGGCGCATCGGTAAAGCCTGCCATAGGTGCCAAAATGGCTTTGCCCTCGGCAAGTTTTTCGCTGTAGAAATGACGTCGTGCCTTCACAAAGGGTCATTATAGACAAAATGATTGGCTAGCGTTGTTTAGAAATAGCCCCTGTCTGAAATTTAAGCTTTTCCAAACGATTGAGAATGGGTCAGAAAAAATCCGACATGCCATAAAGCATCTTCAAGTCAAAATGGGTCATAGATACCTAGGTTTTTTCGCGCATAGGGTGAAAAAATAAGACAGAGAAAAGGATGTCTATGACAAATAAACGCTTTATTACCTATACCTGGCTAACCCTTATCGTTACACTGGTCGTTATTTTATGGGGAGACGTGGTTCAGGCGACGGGGTCAGGAGATGGCTGCGGTGCGCATTGGCCCGTTTGTAATGGTGAGGTCTTACCTGCTTTAGAAGGCAAAGAAATATTTATAGAGTTTACCCACCGAGTAACCAGCGGAATGGTTTTTTTAATGGCAGCAGGCCTACTCATCTGGTCAAGACGTGCCTACCCTAAAGGCTCAGAAATTAGAAAGACAGCTGGCTTTACTATGCTTTTTATGATTACGGAAAGTCTGGTTGGTGCGGGCTTGGTGCTGTTTCGCTTAGTGGGCGAGAATGCCAGTCTAGCAAGGGCTTTTGTTGCGCCGATTCATCTTTTAAATACTTTACTACTGATTGCTTCGGTTATTTTGACACTTTATTTTGCTTATGGAGGAAAGTCTTTTAGCTGGAAAAATCAGGGCAAAGTGGGCTGGTTTTTAGGGCTGGGTATTGCTGCCATTATGCTGCTTTCTACTACTGGAGCAATTACCTCTTTGGGTGACGCTATTTTCCCCGTTGCCAATACCACAGAAGCGATCAGTCGTAGTATGACCGCTGGCGAGCATTTTCTGGTTCGTCTGCGCGTCTGGCATCCGCTTATAGCGATTATTGTCGGGGCTTACTTACTCATTGCATCTCAGCTTGTTTCTAGACAAAAAGGGGCTAATCTTGTACGCAATTTTGCCCTGTCAATTTTTATAGTTTATATGTTGCAACTTTTGGTCGGTGTTTTGAATGTTGCCCTAAGTGCCATTTTGCCGACTCAGCTTATTCATCTGCTTATGGCTGATAGTCTCTGGATGCTCTGGGTTTTGCTGTGTGCAAGTGCCTTGTCACTACCCAAGGAGGTAGGCGTGGCTCGAGCCTTTTCTGCTTCAAGAGGTCTTAGTGGTACAGATTAAACTTGCTTATCCAGATGGGGTAATAAAACCACACTTTCTTGCTCGTTTGGGTCAGTCCTGGCTAAAACGGCAATGACAGGTTCAGACTCACTTGGGTTATAGGGTAAATGCGCTACACCTGCGGGAATATAAATAAAGTCACCGGCTCTGGCGAGCATGTGCTCGGCAAGATTTTCGCCGTACCACATAGCCCCTTCACCACTAATCACATAAATGCTTGTTTCGTGGTTTTCGTGCAGATGGGCTTTAGCTTTTCCTCCAGGTGGAATGGTCAGCATGTGCATACAAAGAGCTTTTGCGCCCACGCTTTCGGCTGAAATAGCCGATTGGTAGTCAAAGCCTTGTTTGCCGTGATAAGAGCCTGTTGTTGAGATTAGTCTGCAACTTGGTTTAGCTGTACTCATAATTACCTCCAACAATGAATTTGGTGTTCCGTTTTGAGGGTATCTAGAAAGGTTAACTCAATCATCCTAAGGTTTATTTTCATGGATACCCAAAATCGGACACACCGTCAAAAATTACTGTATTAACCACGTTACAGGTAAAGCCTCGAGCCCACGAAAGCCAGGTAAAAAGCGCCAGCGTAAATCGGTTTCGGGTATCGCCAGTCTTAAATCGGGCAGTTGAGCAAGTAGGGTATTTAGAGCAATTTCGGTTTCTAACCTTGCCAGAGGAGCACCTAAGCAGTAGTGCATACCCTTGCCAAAGCCTAAGTGAGGATTGGGTTGGCGCTCAAGCTCGAGCGTTTCGGGTTGTATAAACTTGCTTTCATCATGGTTGGCACTTGCCAAAATTAAGATGATCGGGTCGCCTCGTTTGATCTGGTGCCCTTTGTAATTTATGTCTTCAGCAGCAAAGCGGTTTAAAGCCCGCTCCACGGAACCATCAAACCGCAAAAATTCTTCAACAGCTTGAGGCATAAGGTCAGGATTTGCTTTTAGCTGAGTATATTGTGCGGGATTGCGTGAGAGCGCCAAGATGGCATTGGTAATCAAATTTACGGTGGTTTCGTGACCTGCCACAATCAGCAAGACCATGGTGCTAAAGAGCTCGTTTTCGCTAAGTTTATCGCCTGCTTCTTCTGCTTGTAAGAGTGCTGTTATAAGGTCATCCTTAGGCTCCTGGCGACGCTTGGCAAAAAGGGAGCGAAGGTAGTTGGTAAAATCTGTTAAGAGTTTGAGGGCTTCTTGCGCGCTTTCGTGCGTCATCTGAGGTGCAAGTAAGGCATTTGACCAGACTTTAAATTTATCTCTATCTTCAGCAGGGATGCCCAACATTTCTAAAATGACAATGGTTGGTAGTGGAAATGAAAATTCTGCCACCAAATCCATCTGACCTTTTGCTTTGAGGGCAGCAATAAGCTCATTGGCAATTGCCTGAACTCGAGGTCTTAAATCTGCAATGCGTTTTGGGGTAAAAGCCTGACTGACCAGACTGCGTAAACGTCTGTGGTCTTCGCCGTCTTTGTAAAGCATATGATTATTGATAAGCTCATCCAGCGGAGAGGGTTGATAGCGGTCTTCGGGGTTTTTGCTCAAGGCTTCGTCACGTAAAAAGCGCTTATCGCGTAAAATCGCATCAATGTCTTCATATCTGGTAAAAAACCAAATAGGTGTTACCCCATCAAGACCAATCTGACGGTAAATAGGGTCTTGTGCGCGCATTTCAGCAAAAGTGGCATAGGCATTGCGGTTAAAATTCTGGCTATAAAGGTCATATTTGCGCTCAATCTGATTCATGACTTGACTCCTGTTTAGCTATCATAAGGAATTATGCCCTGTAATAGGTTAGTCTGCCTCGTTCATTGGTCGGAGCGCGGCAAGATTTTAAGGTCTCTAAGATGTCGAAACAAAGCGCGAACATCTTTTTGCGGAAAGTTTTTAAGCCCCTTTATACTTATCAAGGTTATCTAGACTTTAGGATGAGCCTGAGTTCTTTAGGGATAGAACGTGTCAAAATAGTAATCAGGAAGTTACTCACTAGATTCTTATCTCATACCCTGAGGAGCAGGCATGACCACCTTAAGCACCGAACTCGCACGCACCCTCATAGAGCAGCACCCTATCGACACCGCGCTTGTTTTAGAGCGTTATAGTCACGAAGATGCCTGGGAATTACTCTCTGACCTGGATCTTGAAACCCAGGCGGAAATTCTTGAAGCTTTTCATAGTGAATATGCTGCCCAAATTTTACTAGACACAGACACCGCCAAGCGTCAAGAAATTTTTAGGGAATTACCTACCCAGATTAGTGCCGATATTTTGGAGCATTTTCCCGATAATGTTAGAGAAGAAGTCGTGAGTGCTTTACCTTCTTTGCATCAGGAGGAGCTCGAGCTTTTAGATAGTTTTGAAGAGGATACCGCTGGCAGCATCATGAACCCCGAATTTACCGCCCTGCGCGAAGATGCCACGGTCACCGATGCTATCAGGCGACTCAGGCGACTTTCGCTTTTAGGCCGAAGCCCTTCTTATATTTACATTGAAAATGATGATGACCAGTTGACAGGCGTCCTGATGATGCGCGATCTGGTTCTAAGTCAACCAAATTTAAAATTGCGTAACATCATGATTGAAAATGTGATTCGGGTTTATACCGATGATAGCCTCAATGATGTCGCCAAACTTCTCCGCGAAAGACGGCTTTTGGCTGTACCTGTGGTTAATGATAGAGAAGAGCTAGTTGGCGTTATCAGTGGTACGGAGCTAGTTGAAGAATTGCAAGAAGAGGGTTTCGAAGATGCCCAAAAAATGTTCGGTGCAGGTTCCGATGAGCATGCCAATTCGGCGGTCAAGTTTTCAATCCAAAAGCGTTTTCCCTGGCTCGAGGTAAATTTGCTCACAGCTTTTTTGGCTGCCGCTGTGGTGGCGTCTTTTAATGGTCTCATTGCTGAAATAACAATTTTGGCTGCTTTTTTACCTGTGGTTGCGGGTCAAAGTGGTAATGCAGGTGCTCAGGCACTTGCCGTTATGTTGCGTTCGCTGGCTATGAATGAAGTTGATCCTAAACAGCCTCAAGGCGTCTTGCGAAAAGAGGCGCTGGTTGGTCTGGTGAATGGCATTTTGACTGGCATTTCCGCCGCCGTTATTGCTTATTTCGTGAGTAAAAATCTCGCACTAGGCTTGGTGGTGCTTGCCGCCATGACGGTAAATCTGGTGGTTGCTGGTTTGGCAGGGGCAGGTATTCCTATTATTATGCAGCGTTTAAATCAAGACCCAGCCCAGTCCAGTAATATTATTTTGACAACAGTTACTGATGTGTTAGGGTTTGCAACCTTTTTGGGCTTAGCACTTTTAGCTAAACCCTACTTAAGTGGTTTATAGAGCTTGTGGTTTTTCATCGTATAAGGTTTTGAGCACTACCTTTATATACTCATAGGCTTCCTTAGGAAACTCGAGCTTAAGGTGTTCGGCTAATTCCAAGGCAATCCAGCCAAAAAGCTTAGTAGCGTCCATCAGGGCTTGCCAGATAGCCTCCTCGTGATAGTTGGCAAAGTTAGCCTCGAGCCCCACAAGAATGCGCTTGTCTGCCCAGTGTTCTATGAATCTTCCTTTATGCCAGGTATCAAGAATGTCTCTAATGAATTGGCTGTGCCACTCAATTAACTCTAAGAGTGGCTTGTTCATATAGCAATTTAGGCAGGTTACCGCCGTCCATAATTCCCCTCGTCTGATTTTTTTAGCAGACCATAAAACGTGATACAAATAGTCATTAACCAGCTCATTAAACCTGTCTTGATTGGGCGGGAGGTTCTCTTTGATTAGGCTCGAGCTTTGGACAACCAGTTGACTGAGAGTCTCGGTTTTATCAAAAAGAATCTGAGAGCCTCGGGCAAAAACACCCTCTATTTCGGGGCTCATTCCCTGCTCCAGTAAGGTTTTCAGAATGCTGCTAGGAAAGAGTGCAAAATCCACGTCGAGGTTAGTGTCATAAAGCACTCGAAGCTCTTTTTGCCCACCTATCGCGGTAGCTTCACTAAAACTCAGTACCACTTTGCCAAAATGGTCTAACCAATCTTTTTGTGCTAGGTAAGTCTCTGGGGATGTAATAAACAATACGACATCTAAATCTGACCACTCGTCAGCCTCGAGCGTTTGCCTTGCCTGAGAGCCAAGGATCAGGGCTGCACTAATATCATCTTGCTTTTTTCCCCAGTTGACTAAGGTTTCGATGATTTGCTTATAGCGCGGATGCGGCATCTATGAACCAAAAATGTCAGGTAACTGCTCATAGTCAACCAGTACGTCTCTTGGTTTACTACCCTGGTGGGGGCCAACGACATTGAGAGCCTCGAGCGAGTCGATAAGCTTACCCGCCCTGGCGTGCCCTACTTGCAAACGGCGCTGCAATCTGGAAACACTTGCCTGACCTTCAGCAATGACAATTTCAGCGGCAGATCTTAACTTATCGTCATTCCAATCAATAAAACCGCTGGCATCACTTTCATCTAAGCTCGGTGCTTCAAAATCAGAGCCATAAGCTTCGACAAAATCATCTTCAAAGAATTGTCTACGTAAAAAGTTGGCGACATTGACAAGCTCAGACTCAGTAATAAAAGGCCCTTGTAAACGAATAGGTTTCACCATGCCGGGTTGGTTATAAAGCATGTCGCCTGAGCCAATCAGCCGTTCTGCGCCCATGGTGTCAAGAATTGTTCTCGAGTCGTGTCCAGAGGAAACGGCAAAGGCCATCCGCGCAGGTACATTGACTTTAATTAAAGAAGTCAGGATATCAACACTGGGTCTTTGGGTTGCCAAAATTAGATGCATTCCTGTAGCTCTGGCCATCTGTGCCAAGCGCATGATGGCGCTTTCAACTTCTTTAGGGCTGGTAATCATCAGGTCAGCCAACTCGTCAATGACGATAATGATAATGGGCATTTCAGGTAGGTCCATGTTGCGGGCTTTTTCGTTGTACTGGTCAATGGTTTTTGCACCAATTTTGCTCATCATTTTGTAGCGCCGCTCCATGTGAGCAACCGCCCCCATCAAGACACCGGCGGCGTCATTGGGGTTGGTGACAACAGGTTGAAGCATATGCGGGATGCCATCATAAGGGGTGAGTTCGACCATTTTGGGGTCGATCATTAAAAAGCGCAACTCGGTAGGTAAAAACTTGTAAAGCAAGCTGGCAATGAGGGTATTGACAGCGACCGATTTACCCGAACCGGTCGAGCCAGCAATGAGCATATGTGGCATGCGAGCAAGGTCACCAATTTTCATTTCACCATCAATGCTTTGACCTAAAACAATGGGAAGCCTTGCTTTGCTGCGTCTAAATTCATTGGTGGTGGCAGCCTCACGGAAACGAATCAGATCACGGTTGGCGTTGGGCACTTCTAAACCAATCACGCTTTTTCCCGGAATCGGCGCTTCAATACGGACGCCACCTACGGCCATAGCCAAAGCTAAATCGTCAGAAAGATTGGCAAAGCGGCTAATCTTTTCGCCGGGTGCAGGTTCAACTTCAAAGCGTGTTACCGCAGGCCCACGTACTGAAGATACCACACGACCCTCGAGCTTAAAATTGGCTAGCGTGTCATCAATTTTCTTGACCCTGGCCTGCACTTCCTGCGCCAAAATAGTGGGGTCTTCTTGGGTTTGTTCCCATTCGTCAAGCAAATCAAAACTAGGGAGCTGAATAGGTATGCCGCCGATTTCAGCCGTTTCTTCAGGCGTTTTGTTGGGGTCAAAGTGCTCTTTGTCTAAAGCGTAAGGAAATAAGCGCAACTGTTCCATATCAGGTGTTTCTCGATAGTGCCTTAGAGGTGGGAGAGGTTTTTGAAACATCGCTGGTTGCGTTGCTGGCATCGGTTCATCTAGCAAGAGTTTAAATTCTTCTTCGCTCTCAGCTTCCTGGTCAAGACTAAAGGCACTGCCGTCATGCCACTGGTCTTCAAGATTAATGCCTCTGGGGATGCCAGCGCGGGTTGAGCGCTCAGCACTGTTTAGCGTTTTTTCCCAACTTACATAGTCAAGCAAGGCTTTACGCCCAAGTTTACGCAGTTCTTTATAGGCAAGCTGATCAATGTCCTTTAAGTCTTCGGAATGAGGAAATTCGCTTAGGAGAGCCTCGAGCCTAAGGGTAAAAGCTAGCCAGGGCTCGAGCTGCTTGGCATCATTAAGCCGCTCTTTTAAGGTGTCGATCATTTTTCCGTAGTCATCTAAGCGTTTAAAATGTTGTTTTCTGGCTGTGACCAAATCTCTTGGCGATAAGCTTTTCATTTCTTTTGAGCTTTTATCGCGCTTAAGGGTCAAGTCATGATAGCGCTCTTCCAGTACCACCTTTTCTAAAGCTAAGGCGTGGCGCATTTCTTCAAGGGGTTTGCTTAGTTCTACGTGGGCGCTGAAGTGGGGCTCGAGGCTCTCCGAAATAAGCCCAATGCGCCCAGCAAAATCAGCGATACCTTCACTGTTCACTTTGCGCTGTAATTCTTCCGCCTGGACTTTGGTAAAACCAAGAATGGCCCCGCGCCAGCCATCAATTTGCAGGGAGATTTCGTTTAGGGCTGCCCCTTTAGGTTTTTTTAAACTCCGTACTTGACTAGCTATGGCTTTGCGCCACTTATTAACATCTTCGTGATTAGGGTAAAGCTCGTTAAGCGCTTTTAAATCCTGGTCTAAGTCTCTAAGATCAGCTTTTATCAAGGCAACATCGGCGTTAAAAGCAGCCGTCTCACGCCAGACTTGCCTTGTCTCCACGGCTTTTTTACTACTGTTTCGGAGCATGTGAATAAAGCGCTGCATCACACCTCTAGCACTAAAGCTAAGAGGCCAACGCATAAAGATATCGATTCCGAGACTGATTATAAAGAAGGCCATGACAAAGCCAAACCAGCCGGCAATGCCTGCCAAGGGGCCACGAAGCTGCTCTCCCCAAAGCCCACTAAACTCAGGTTTTGCCAGCATAACGCTGCACCAAACCCCAAACACCACCATGAAATAGCCTGTACTACGAGCCAGCATATATTTAGGAATACGCCCAATAAGCAAAATAGCGCCGTAAACAAAAAAGGGCCAGGGCAAAAGGTAAGCCGCAAAACCGATGCGACCTGTAATACTTTGCCGAATGTCTTCGCCCCAATTACCTGTAAAAAAGACAGGAATAAGAATTGCCAGTAGAAAAAACCCTATAGAAAGCAAAACCAGCCCAATCGCCTCAAAATCAAAGGCGTTGTTTTTGGCTGTTTTCCTTGCCTTGGTCGCTCGAGCCATGATACTAGTCTACCTTTTCTTTAAGAGCAGAAAAAAGCAAGTTTGTTGTCAAGTGCAACGAAGCGTTTTTCATGACCAAACCTCTAGTTTGAAAACGTATCACAGAAAGCCGTAGATTTCACATTTGGCAGCTAAGAATATGAAGTTTTTCACACAACCTTTCTGTACTGAACTAGTAAATAGGTTTGATTCCATTCTTGATTTTCTCAAGTTTCACCGTTATGGGCCAAGGTTTGCTAGGCTATAGCCTTATGGCAAAAGGAAACAAACTTACTCCGCAATCTGAAGATTTTAGTGCTTGGTATAACGAAATCGTTTATAAGGCTGATCTGGCTGATCTTTCGCCTGTTCGGGGCAGCATGGTTATTAAACCTTATGGTTATGCCCTTTGGGAAAACATCCAGAAAAACCTAGACCAGATGTTTAAAGACACGGGTCATGAAAACCTTTACTTTCCCCTACTTATCCCGATGAGCTTTTTTCAGCGCGAAGCGCATCATGTTGAGGGCTTTTCCCCCGAACTTGCAGTTGTTACCCATGCAGGGGGTAAAGAGCTTGAGGAACCCTTAGCCATTAGACCAACCAGTGAAACCATTATTGGTGAGATGTACTCGAAATGGATACAAAGCTACCGAGACTTGCCGTTACTTTATAACCAATGGGCCAATGTTTTGCGCTGGGAACTTCGCACCCGACCTTTTTTGCGCACCACCGAGTTTCTCTGGCAAGAAGGTCACACGGCACATGCTAATGCCGATGAGGCTGTAGCGGAAACAAATCAGATGCTTGATGTCTATACCGAGTTTGCCGAATATTACGGTGCGATTCCCGTGATTCGCGGTGAAAAAACCGCAGGGGA
Source organism: Trueperaceae bacterium (assembly GCA_024642575.1). Taxonomy (GTDB): domain Bacteria; phylum Deinococcota; class Deinococci; order Deinococcales; family Trueperaceae; genus JAHEBB01. Next base: position 13,263 of record JAHEBB010000050.1, read on the forward strand.
GCGCTTTGCTGGCGCTAAGATGACTTTGACCATTGAAGCCATGATGCGTGATGCCAAAGCCTTACAATCGGCGACCAGCCACTACATGGGCACCAATTTTGCCGAAGCCTTTAACATTAGCTTTAATGACGAAAATAACCAGCAAGCTTTTGCGCATACCACGAGCTGGGGGCTTTCAACCCGCTTTATTGGCGCTATCATTATGTCTCATGGTGATGATCAGGGGCTGATTATGCCACCCCGGCTCGCACCTAGCCAAGTGGTGATTGTGCCTATTTACCGCCGCGACGATGAAGTGGCAAAAGCTCAAGTTTTGGGCGAAGTGGATAAACTTGCGCGCCAGCTAAAAGACAAAAACGTTAGAGTGAGAGTAGATAAACGCGAAGGTATAAGCCCGGGTTTTAAATTTAACGAATGGGAACAAAAAGGGGTGCCTTTACGCGTTGAACTTGGACCTAAAGATATTGAACAGGGGACAGCACTCTTAGCCAATCGCCTCGAGCCAGATAAAGAAACTGTTAAGCTTGAAAGTCTTGCCGAAGGTATACCTGAAAGGCTCGAGCGCTTTCATGAGGCGCTTTATCAAAGGGCAAAAAGCTTTAGAGATAGCCATATTTTTGAAGTTAAAGACTACGCCGAATTTAAAGAAAAGATTGAAGAAGGCTTTGTTTACGCGTCTCACTGCGGTGACCCTGAGAGTGAAAAGCAAATTCAAGAAGAAACCAAGGCTACGGCTCGCTGTATTCCGCTCGAGGGGCCAAGCGCTTCAGGTATTCCTTGCATTCATACGGGTAAGGCCAGCGGCTATCCACGCAAGGTTATTTTTGCCAAAGCCTATTAGGATAGGGTGCCGAGCTAGTCCTTTCGGTATTTTTAGGAGGTATCTTAAGTGCCCTAGTATTAAACAAACTGGACAGCTCGCAAATGTGGAAATACCTAATTCAGACGCCTGCTTGTGACTTATCATGAGACTCAAAGAATAGTTAAACCCCTCATTTTAGGCTAAACTAAAGCCAAGAGCAGCTTGCAAAAGCTGAAGGATAAAGATGAAAAGATCACCACTACGAGCCAGTCTCGCTACTTCTTCTATTAGCTATACGTGTATTACTTATAGGGAGTACCTCGTTCTCGGAACCTTAGCGTTTTTCTCAAATGCCCTGTTAAAAAGGGGGGTTCATGGTGATTGAAGACAAGGCTTTTAAACTTAAAGAGCAGGTGCTCGAGCTAAGCGAATTTGCTGGTGTAAATGCTCATTTCCTCAAGACACGGCGAGCTACGGATCTGGCGCGGTTTGTCATCTTTGGTGAAAAGGAACGTGTTTTAAGCCTGCCTTTGGTGTTTGAAGATTTGTTCGCGGAGCAAGCTATCGAAATTATTAATGCTATGTATCATTCTCAAGATTATTCTCTAACGATGGTCGTTACAGAAAGGCTCGAGGCGCATCCCCTGCATATGCCAGAACGCCGCAATAAACTTTTACGCCTAAAAGCTGAAACTGTTATCGATTGATGTAAAGAAGCATTCTAAAGTCTTAAGACCTTCTCATCTGCCTTATTTCTACGTTTCGTAGCATAATCCAAGTTGGAATGGGAACGGGTTTTACATGCTTTATGCCAGTTTTAACAAGCATGAAACTTTGTTTTTAAGCTAATTAAGATAAAGATGAAAGCCTAAGGACGCTGTAAAACCTGGGCTTACGAATTGATTGGTATGATGGGCTCGAGTTTATTTTTGGAAGGACACTATGCAACTATTTCTTAGCGGGGGGCCGGTTCTGGTCGCCATTATACTGATTTCAATATACGGTTTATATGTATTTTTTGAGCGACTCTTTAAATTATCCAAAGAACGAAGTGACTCTGACACTCTTATGGCAAGGGTCAATGCCTCGGTTAGCGAACGCGATCTAGAAGGTGCTCTGGTTGCTTGTGAAAATCATGGTGGCCCCGTCGCTCGAGTACTAAAGGCTGCCCTACAAAAATTGCCCTATGGTCGATCAGCGGTTGAAGCTGCCTTTCAAGACGCTTCGTTGCAAGAAGAGCAGAGGTTGACAAGGGGTCTTCGGCCTTTGGCAACCATTGCGCAGGTATCTCCGCTACTGGGACTTTTAGGTACCGTAACAGGTATGATTATTGCTTTTTCTGAAATATCACAACAAGGAACTGGGAACCCGTCTGTCCTGGCTAATGGTATTGGTCAAGCTCTGGTTACTACAGCTGCTGGGCTTATCGTCGCTATTCCAACCCTTATAGGACATAATTATCTGGCAAGCACCGTTGACAAAATATTGATTGAAATAGATAGAAGACGTGAAGAGCTTATGGCAAATGTGGCACAAGCTGTTGCCAGTCGTAAAGAACCCAGACGGAGTCCAAAATCACCTAGAGCCGATGAGGTTCAACTGATGAATGAAGATTTTACTGGCAGCCTATGAGAAGCAGTAAACGCTATAGCCAAAAAGAATCGCTCAGTATCGACCTGACTTCGATGGTTGACGTGGTATTTTTGCTGGTTATTTTCTTTATGGTATCTACCACGTTTATCACGCTCGAGTCAGGGCTTCCTGTTGATTTGCCGCAAGCATCATCACCTCAAAGCGCCATATCGGATTTGCCAACTGTAACCATAACCAAAGATCAAGTCATCTATCTCTCTGGTACGCAAGTTTCTGAGGCAGAACTCGTGACCAGTCTAAGAGCGCTTTTAAGCCAAACGGGTTTAAGTGTGGTTGTGCTCCGTGCCGATAAAGAGGTACTTCACGGAACTACCGTAAAAGTTATGGACCTTATTAAACAGGCAGGGGCGCAGCGTATTGCTATTGCTACTGGAGGGTCTTAATGACCTCAACCTGGCAGGATAAAGATAAACGGCGAGCCTTTTTACTCTCGCTGCTTATCCATATTCTGGCGCTTTTTACCCTACTCTGGGCCTGGAACAAACCTAAAGTTGTGCCGCTCGAGAGTTTTCTGGTAATTGATGTTGGTACGCCTGCTCTTGCCGAAACGCCCACAGACGCAGCCGCTGCCGATGCTCCTGCACCCCAGGCAGCTGAACCTTTGGTGGCTGCACCCGAGATTGGTGAACCTGTGGCACAGACCCCCCCAGAAGTCACGCCTAGTCCGCAAGAACCCGTTGTCGAACCTGCGCCTCAAGCAACCCAGGCAACCCAAGCGCCAACTCCTGTGGAAACGCCGCCAGCACCTGAGCCTCAAGTTGAGGCAGCTGCGCCTGCCCCAGTTGAGACGCCAGAACCTGTTGCCGAACCTAGTCAAAGCGCCCCTCCTCCTGTAGCCGAAGTGGCACCCGAAGTTGTTGAGGCAGCCGTTGATGTTACTCCAAATGTTGACGTAACGACGACGCTACCAGAAATCAATGAAGTTGAGGTTGCTCCGCAACCTGAAGCTCAGGCTTTGCCTATTCCTAAACCAGCTACTGATGTTTCAGTAGCAACGGCGAGGACTATTACTACAGACATAAGGGTAGAAGTCAATCAGCCTCAAACCGTTCCTGTACCGAGTGTTGAAGCCCAGGTACAAGAGGCTCGAGCTGTACCTAACCCTAGCGTAAGTGCTGCTGTAGAAACCCCCTCTGTTATTCCCCAGCCACAGGTGGCAAGCACTGTAAGTACGGCTCGAGCCATTCCGCAACCCAGTGTTAATTCAGCAGTATCTGAGGCGCAAAGCGTGCCCCAGCCCAATGTGCAAACAAACGTGAGTGCTGCAACGAGCGTACCCCAGCCCAATGTCCAAACGACAGTTACCGCCTCTACTAATGTGCCACAACCCAATGTGCAAACAACGGTTACTGCTTCGACTAATGTGCCTCAGCCCAATGTCCAAACTTCGGTAACAAGTTCTCAAAGCGTGAGCGTAAGCCCTTCAGCTCAAGTTGCCAGTAGACAGGTGGTGCCCATTCCAGTCGTGAGTGCTGCGGTTACAGCAGTTAATCCAGATGCCCAAACGGGTGCTGCATCTGAAACCATTGTCAATGCGACTGAAGCCAGTGTTGCCACGCCTGGTCAGACAAATAACCGTCAACCTGGGGGCAATGCCGACCGCAGTGGGCAAACGACAGCCCAGGACGGAGCAGACCCTGCTAATTTAGGTTTGGCAGCAGGACCAGAAGGTAGTGAAAACCCTACAGGTGCACCTATTGCAAGGGTTCCATACCGCGAAAATCGGGATCGACCTTTAACAGTTATGCTGGATAATTTGCGAGGCTATCCACAGCTTGGTTTGCTCGAGGCAAGCTACATCATCGAAATGCCCGTTGAAGGTGGGATTACTCGCCTCATGACCATCTATGACCGCATTGACCCTGCAAGGGTTGGTCCTGTTAGGAGCACCCGCGAATATTTTTTAGAGATTAATTCAGGGTTTAATGGTGTTTTGGTTCATGATGGAGGCTCACCCGCTGCTATGGCTGCCATTGAGAGAGAGTCCCTTCCAACGATTAATGCCTTTTTGAGTAGTACCGAAGTTTTTCAGCGAAGTCCTGACCGAAATGCCCCTTATAACCTTTATAGCCAGGGCAATGTTTTAAGACAGGAACTTGTCAAACGAAACCAAAACCAAACGCGAATTGTCAGCGGCACAACCTATAGACCAGAGGAAACAGCAAGCTCGACAAGTTCAATTAATGTGACCTTTTCAGCCGATTACAGCTCGGGTTTTAGATATATCAATGATCTTAATCTTTACCGCTGGGTTAGAAATGGTACCGACGCTTCTGATGCCAGTGGACAAGCCGTTTATGTGGATGCGGTTTTACTAGCAAATATTGAAGCGGTACCTGTACCCGGAGACACTGAAGGTCGCCTTTATATTCCTATGCGTGGGGGAACAGCTACGCTCTATTTAAATGGTAAAGCCATAAAAGGTCGCTGGGATATAGCCAATGGTATTAGGTTCACCTCGAGCTTAGGCGAAATTATTGATTTGGCTCCGTTTAAGACCTGGGTTGCCTATGCACCGCAAAATGCCTCTGTCTCGAGCCAGTAGCTAGTCTTCGTCAGGATCGTTTAGGTCAAGGTTAAGATGCTCGAGTACATAATTTAATTGTAAACGTAAAAGGGCAACCTCTTCTTTAAGCGCTTCAAACTCATTATTCTTTTCTGAAGGAATAGCTCTAACTCTAGGTGTAAGCCTTTCTTCATTACCACCCAAGAGCTGCCCCCAGCGGTCTTGGCTTTGCCCAGGGCCACGACCGTAGTTCTGCACCATAGAAGGTTGCATGTTTGCTAATTGGGCGAGAGTTTTTTCCACATCGCCAATATCTTGAAAATTTGTATAACGATCTGTGCGTTGACGAAGTTCTCCTGGGGTTTGTTTACCTCTAAGCATGAGAACTGCCAAGATGGCTAAACTTTTGGCATTGAGACTAAACATATGCATCATTTTGTGTTGATGCTTTTTGGCTCGCTCATTCATTGCCTGAACGGTGACCACATAAGCTTTATCGCGTAAATTTTGCAAGGCGTGCTCAATATCTACAGGTGAATAGTCAGTTACAGGTTCGCGGTTGGTTTTTTGGTTGCAAGCAAGAACAAGGGAATTGGTGGTTAAGGGGTATTGATCTGGGGTGGTTCTTTCTTTTTCAATCAGGCAGCCCAGAATCCTGATTTCGATATCTTTTAAGGCCATGGGCTCTATTATTACTCATATTTTAAGCTTTGGGGCTATGAA
>JAHEBB010000408.1 GCA_024642575.1 Trueperaceae bacterium
GGTTTTAAAAATTTCTCATAGGGCGCTTGAAGATTTAGACGCTAGATTTTTATCATTCAAAAGTCATGCAGCACGTTATATCTCGAGATTAGTGCATGGGCAACCCGAGGATAGCTGCCCTATTTTACCGAAGGTCTAAACGCTCGAGCTGGTAGAAGGGTTAGAGCTTTCTAACTTTTTCTGGCTTTTTTCTTTGTCAACCCCGTCAGTCATAACCGGAACTTTATCTAAAGTGCGCTCAAAAGCATGAAGCATGCCCCTGAACTGTTCTCTAAAGAGTTGCTGCTCTCGCTCGAGCCTGGCAATCTCATAACGCGCATCACGTAAACGCGTCTCTGCATCTTTAATGATGCCCTCTTTTTCACTCGCGGCTTCGCGCAAAATAATTTCAGATTCACGCTTGGCATTTTGCTTCATTTCACTGCCAATGCGCTCAGCAGCAATTACCGCACGTTTTAGCTCGAGCTCAGCCGATTGTAAGTCCTGTATACGCTTTTCCTTACGCCCCAATTCGTCTTTTAGCTTTTGCAATTCGCGCATTATTTCTTCAGTTTGATCAGATAGCGCTGTCAAGAAATCCCGTACCTGACGCCGATTATAGCCATTGAAAGCCGTTGTGAACTCCATATGTTGGATGTCAAGCGGCGTGTGTTTCATCATGCAGTCCTCAATCCTCTTATGACGATGCCTTTTTAAGCGTGAAAGAGTGCAGAGCCTACGCGAATAATGGTGGCACCCTCTTCGATGGCAACCTCAAAATCTCCACTCATACCCATCGATAACTCGTCTAGCATAAGTCTATCATGAATGTTGTGAAGTTTTTCAAAGTAGGGCCTCGAGCTTTCTGGGTTCTCACTATAAGGTGCCATGGTCATAAGACCTTTAAGCTCGACCTGGGTTTGCATCTTCGCGTAATCCACCAGTTGATCTAAATCTGCCAAAGGCAGTCCTTGTTTGCTGACTTCACCTGCCACATTAACTTCAATTAAAATCTTAAACTTATGGTTTTTGCTCTCCCCTACTCTTTGTAATTCATCAATTAGCCTTGCCGAATTCACCGAGTGAATAAGCTCAAAGGGCAAACAGTACTTGACTTTGTTTCGCTGCAAATTACCAATAAAGTGCCACTCTATATTGTCTAAGGCTCGAGCTTTTTCCTGCCATTCCTGAATGCGATTTTCACCCAAAATGCGGTGACCATACTTAAGAATAGTTTCTTCTATCTCCTGAGCAGAATGGTTTTTACTCACCGCAACCAGTTTAACTTCATCCTTTTTCCTACCTACACGATTGCAGGCTGCATAAATGCGGTCCATAACGTCTTCAAACATATCCTCAGGATATAAGAGCTAGAACGTTTCAACAATGGCACTAAGGTTTTTTTCAGGTTTAATCTAGAAAAATGGGTAATAGTATAAGTCAGACTAATGTTCAAAGCGAACGTTTTTCAAGTGTGTAACTGAGCAAGTTTTCAAACATTCACCAAGGCGGGCTGATGATACTATCACCAAAAAACGCTCTTAAGCCTTCAAGAAACCCTATGGGTAGATCTGCCTACCTTAGGATAATCACTCATTAAAACAAATAGAGAATAGCTGTATTTCTACACCTTAAGTCGCACCAAAGGGTTAGACTCAAGCTTTTTGGCAGGCCAATGAGTATCTTTTTCGAATCATGAACTTGCCCTTAAGCTCTTTTCATAAATCATGCTCTCTAGCAGACATCTTCTCATAATTGCCTTAGTTAAACTGCTGCATGCCGCTACAACGCTTCATTATTCTCATATTTATTGCCATGTCTTTTTGCTTGCCTTTAAGCTTGGCTCAAAACCCGCAAATTTCAGGAAAGCTCCAAGAAGTCAGGGTTATAGGAACGCAAGAGGGCAACCTAGTCAAGGCTATTATCCGAGCTAGAGCCAATACCGATGTTGCTCAAATCAATCTCGAGTCAGAGAGAAATCTGGTTTTACAACTGGGCATTTTTTCCGAGGTAACCGTTCGGCTAGAAGACCAGCCGAGTGGGCCAATTTTGGTCATTGAGGTAAAGGAAAACCCGCGCATCAGTAGTGTAAGCGTAGAAGGCTCGAGCATTATTACCAGTACACAGTGGCAACAGGCTTTAGCAGGTCAGCTTATTGAAGCAGGGCAACCCTTAAATAACAGCAGAGCTGAAGAAGCTATTACTGGAATCCAGCAGACTTACACCCAAGCAGGCTTTCCTTTTGAGGTTAATGTCACCTTAGATATAAATGAGCTGCCCGCTAGCAGCGAGCAAGCCGAAGCTCAGGTTGATCTGATCTATACCGTTACCGAAACTGCTCCTATCGAAGGCATCAGCTATGAGGGCAATACGGTTTTGGAGCAAAAGATCATTGATGACGCCTTTTTGTTTCTTAAAGACCAAAAAAGATTTGATGTTGCCGCCTACCAGGACACTCTAAAGGAAATAAGTAATAAGTACAAAGAGCTTGGCTATAGAGGTAGCGGCATTGACACGGTTAAAACCAGTTTGCTTAATGGTCAGCTTAAGGTGGTCTTTAAAGAGCTAAAAATCAGCGCCCTTGATACCACAGCTATTGGCGTATCACCCAGTGAGTTTTCTCTAAAAGTCGGTGATCTTTTTAATTATGATGTCCTCCTTACAGATATCAAACGTCTTTCAAAAGGTCGAGATAGTGATATTGGTATTGACTTTATTCCGCTTAGTACTGGCGATGTCAGGGTTAGTTTCAGGGCAGGGCCCCCTGGAGAAGCCGGGGAAATTACCAGCATTCAAATTGAAGGTAATACCGTTTTAAGTACCGAAGAGATTACAGCTGCGCTCGAGCTTAGCCAAGGTGATAATTTTACTTCTATTTTGGCTCAGGAAGATTTCAACCGTATTGCTGAACTTTATAGCGGCAAAGGCTACAGCATTGCCCCTGTGCCAAGCTTTAACTATCTTGATGGCACCTATGTGCAGCGTATTACCGAGCTTAAAATTGCTGGCTATGACATTGTCTTTGATAAAGCTGAACCCAAATCAGATGAGTCTACGATTTTGCGCTACTTACCCAAACCTGGCACCGTGCTTAACAACAATACGCTAAGACAAGGCTTGCAAAATGTCATTCGGCAAGGAGCTATCGAGATTCAAGGCGCGAGCCCCATTTCAGCGCAAAACCCTGATGCGCCTGAAGAAGTCATTATTCAACTCACGGTGAGGGAACTACCTACCGCCAGATTTCAGCCGGGTCTGGTTTATGAAACCAATGCCACCTCAAGTAAATTTAACGCCAATCTTGAATTCTCTGACAGCAATTTCCTGGGTCTACTTCACAGCATTGGGGCAAGCCTGACTGCCGAAACCTCTGACATTGGCTTTTTACTTGGCGCAAGTGTTAGTTACAGCATTCCCTGGCTTTACATTGACCAGTTTGATTTTAAGGATGTACCAACGCGCATTTCCGCATCCCTGTTTAGCACTGTAGCCACCGATCAGGTCTTAAGTTCAGGCAATGCTGTTTCGATTTGCCTTGACCCGAGCAAACGCGCCAATGATAGTTGTGATGCAAGTCAAAAAGTTCTGGTAGGTGAATACACCAAGCGAGATACAGGGGCAAGTTTATCAGTAGGTAGACAGATTTTACCCTTTACCCTGCTTAACGTTTCAGCTCGCGGGGCTTACTCTGATTACAAGCTCGAGCCTGGCAACACCTGCACCCTTAATGACGCAGGTGAACTTATCGACCAAAAGGGCAAAGTCGCAAAAGCGGCCGATTGTACCTTGGGTCAGGCTGAGGCTGCTGCCTTTTTACCCCAAAGTGGTTTGAATGGCTTTGTCGGAACGGGTATTACCTATGACAACCGCGACAATGCCAACTTTCCTCATGAAGGTATCAGTGCTAATGTCGATTTAGGGCTTGGCTTTGGTTCAGATTACCGTAGCCCTGTCACAAATGAGCAAGCTAACTATCTTTATATACCGGTACAATTTGGCGTTCGCACCTATTTACAGGTATCTAATCTCTTTCCAGAGCTTGACGACCCTAATCATGTAATGGCTTTTAAAGTGACCGCCGGTCATCAATTTGGCGGCGACTACCCCAGCACTCGCTATTACATTGTTGGCGATAGTTACGATAATGATACGGCGATTCGTGGCTTTAAACGCAGTGATGTCGATCGCTCTCAAACCTATGCTATTGGCACTTTTGAGTACCGTTATGACTTCAATTTTGATTCCTTTGCTACCCAAACTATTATTGCTTACGGGTTTGCAGATCTGGGCTGGGCCTCGAGCGTACCTGGGTTTGAAAACTACCAAACACCGCTTTTGGCAGGGACGGGCTTAGGTGTGCAATTAAATCTGGGTTTCTCAGGTATTAACTTACCTGCTATCAGGCTCGAGTACGGCTTTAGTGGCGCAAATCCAAGCGGTATTTTCCGCTTTAAGGTAGGCCCGGTCTTCTAAGGACAAGTCTTTTAGAGATAAGTCTTATAAAGACAACTGGCATCTATGATTAAGCGAAAAATCCTAAAGGCGGAAGTTACCTATAATGGTTTAGGCACACCTCGACTACATGGAGGGGTAGCCTTGCAAAACGTTCAGCAGCAGTCTCAGGTTATCGGAGTAGATGACCTAAAAAGGCTCCAAAGCAACTTTCCCGATGCCGAATTGAGCGAAGCTGGTTTTGCAATTTCACCTTTACCTGTTAATGCCCATATGCACCTTGATTTATCAAGCATGCCCTTTTCCCCAGGAAGTTATGAAGATTTTATAAGAAAAGTGGTTAAGCATGACCGCTCAGGGGCGAGAAATATAGAAGCTGCCATGCAAGGTGTTCGTCAGCTAAAAGCACAAGGTATCAGCACAATTGGTGACATTGTCACTGAAGAAGACGTCATGGTTTATCTCTTAAACTCTGAGCTAAA
>JAHEBB010000409.1 GCA_024642575.1 Trueperaceae bacterium
AAAAATGGGTATGAGTTCAGGTGACCCCTTGGATTTAGAGGTAACGGTTTCAGGCATAATTGAAAATATGACTCAGCGCTGGCCTCAGCAAGACAAGGATTTAACCATCCAGTGCGGCGACAGCGTGTGCCTAACAATCAATGGCATAGACATCATTGTCAATAGTAAGCGTGGTCAGGTGTTTAGCCCTGATGTCTTTACGAATTTTGGCATTGACGTTAGTCAGAAAAAGCTGCTGGTGGTTAAATCCATGCAGCATTTTTATGCTGGTTATGAACCGATTGCAGCTGAAGTTATATATATGGCGGCACCTGGGGCGGTTGCGCCCATTATGCAAGATATTGCTTTTACCAAGCCTGATTTGCATAAATATCCTTGGATTGATAATCCGTTTGAGGGTTAATTAGTCTAGTTAATGAGCCAAGAATATAAAGTAGAAATTAGTATCCCTATCAAAGCGCCTGCCTCAAATGTTTGGCAGGCGCTTACTGAACCCCAAATACTAATAAGTTGGATGTCTGGTTCTGGCATCACCATGACCGTTGAAACCGATTGGCGAGTAGGCAGTTCCATTTGTTTTATGGGCAGCCTTCACGGTATTGACTATACAAATAAGGGCGTCATCAAAACATTTAAGCCTGAGAAACGTCTTGAATACAGCTTTTGGAGCAGTCTTTCACAAATAGCAGATCGCCCTGAGCATTATTCATTACTTAGTTTTACCTTAAACAAGATTTCTGATGGCACCTTGCTCGAGCTAAGTCAAAAGCCCTTTTTGCTTGAAACCATGATGCAGCATTCTAATTTTTACTGGAGAGTTGCTCTGGCAAATTTAAAAGATTTGCTTGAAGTGCCGTGAAAGCCTTAAACTCGAGCCGACCAAAGTCAGCTTTTTAAGTGTTGAATTCCAAAAAGTCAAAACGGTTTAGGTCGCCAGGGGAAGCTCGAGCATAAAACTAGCCCCACCTTCAGGACGATTTTCAGCTCGGATACTGCCGCCATGCAATTGGGTCAGAGCTTTGACAATAGCCAAGCCTAGACCTGAACCCCCCTCTGCGCGGTTTCGTGCCGAATCTGCACGGTAAAAACGTTCAAAAAGATGAGGCAAACGCTCAGGGTCAATGCCCTTACCCTCATCACTCACTGAGATTAAGGCCGATTTTTCTAGCTTTTGGCTCTCAAGGTAAATGCTCGAGCCTTTTGGGCTATGTCTTAAAGCATTTGCCAGTAAGTTAAAGAGGATTTGCTTAAGCCGATCTTTATCGGCCTCTATCTTAATAGGCTCAAGCCTGGACTCAAGCTTGACACCTCTGCTCTGTGCCTCAGCAGAAAAAGCGGCTAAGGTTTCCGTAATAACAAACTCTAGCTCGAGCGGTTCTTTTACCAGCTCGAGTTCCCCTGCTTCTGCCAGCGTTAAGAAGCGTAAATCCTGAACTAACCTTGCCAGCAAATCTACCTGCTCAGTTAATTGTTTAAGATTTTCGCTGGTGGCGTCCATCAGTCCATCTTGCATGGCCTCTAATTCACTTTTAAGAATGGTGAGCGGCGTGCGAAGCTCATGAGCGATATCTGCCAGAAGACGCTGCTGTTGGGCTTGTTCCAGCTCGAGCTGGTCAGCCGTCTCATTAAAGACTCGAGCCAGGTCACTGAGTTCATTATTGCCTTTTAGGTTGACACGTAAGTCACGCTCACCTTGGGCGTAGCGCTGACTTGTACTGCTTAGTTCAGTGATAGGACGGCTTAGTCGGTAGGTAAAAATAGCTCCAGCAACAATCGCCAGAAAAAGGGCAATTGCTGCAGACTGAAGGTTTGCCATTGCTAGATCACTAAGCAAATCAAGGCGAGCCGTTGAGCGCTTAAAAGCCAGCCCATAGCGCCCACGTTGCAGTTCCAGATTTGAACTTTGATCCACCGTATCTTCGCTATAGAAATAGCGCTCTACGCGCTGACTGCTTACTCTATAGCTTAGCCCAGCCGTAATCGCAACCGCAGCCAATGCCACCAGCACGACCAAAATAATAAGCTGATACCCCAGTTTCATGCCCGAAGCCGATACCCCACACCACGCACCGTTTCTATGACAACCTTGCAGTTCTCAATGCGCGTGCGCAAATTTTTGATATGCGCATCAATGGTGCGCTCATCAATAAAACTCTCACCCAAAGCATCCCGCAGTTCAAGGCGGCTAAAGGCACGTTCGGGTTGAGCCATCAAAGTAGCCAGCAGGCGAAGTTGGGTGGGGCTTAGGGCCAGCGCCTTACCTTGACAGCGCGCCTCAAAACTTTCCAGATTCACCTCGAATTCTCCTAAGACATAATGTTCTGGCGTTCGAAGCTGGCCCTTACTACGACGCAAAACCGCTTTAACTCTAGCAACCACCTCTCGAGGGCTAAAGGGTTTACTGATGTAATCATCGGCACCAAGCTCGAGCCCAATCAGTTTATCCAGTTCTTCGGTTTTAGCCGTCAGCATAATGATAGGCAGATCCGAGTGCTGACGAATGTGCTTGGCAACCTCGAGTCCACTGAGTTCGGGAATCATCAAGTCAAGCAAAATCAGATCAGGCTGCGCCGCACGCCAGACTTCAAGGGCATGTTTACCATCTCGGGCAAGCTCCGTTTTAAACCCTTCGGCTTGCAAATAGCGCTCGAGCACCGCCGAAATGCGCGCCTCATCTTCTACTACCAAAATGCGTTCTGCTGACATCTGCCAAAACCTTTCAATCGTTGTCTTTAATTTCTGTGGGAGTCCCAGCTTCCGTACCAAGAGTATTTGCCAATCCCTGTGCCAGCAAGGTTTTTTCTGCCTCGCTTAAACGCGCGTCAGCGTGGGTAATCAGATAAGGTTTGAGCGGCATACCCCCTTCTCTAACTTCTTCAGCAGCCTTATCAGCTTCCTCTTGCGGCAGATTCCATTCAGAAAAATTCAATTTTTCGCGGCCGTCTAAGGTGTCACGAATAACTAGCCAGGAAATGGGAGCAACATTGCTGTACCAGGGCCATACGGTTTCATTACTATGACAGTCATAGCAAGCGCGCTGGGCGAGCACTTTGGTTTGCGCGCTATCCCACTGTGGTTCTGCCTGTACAGGCGGGTTGGTTTTTGCACCACTTAAGGGTACAAATTGAATAATGATAAAAAGTGCTACTAAGCCTCCAAAAAGCCAAAGCAAAAATCTAGCATTCATATTGCCTCCTTAAACCAATGTGCTACTTAAACCTGGGTATTGAGATAAGTCTCGAGCCCCATTTGCGTCATCATTGTTTCTTGCATTTCACCCCAATCGACATGATGCTCTTCGTCATTTAAGATTTTGGCCATCAGGTCTCTGGTTCCGTTATCATGCTGCTCGAGCGCAAACGCTATGGTTTGATTGTATTTTTCAACCGCGTCAAGCTCATCTATTAGACCGTGTTTAATGATGGATGGAATATCTGTAGCAATAGACAAGTGCACAGGTTTGACCGTGGGGTTTCCATCTAAAAATAGAATGCGCTCAATGAGCCATTTTGCATGATGCATCTCGTCCATCGCATGTTTTTCAATGGCTTCATGCAGTTTATCAAAGCCCCAATTCGCCAGCATTTCGGCATGAATCATGTACTGGCTGACCGCACTGATTTCTTCACTCAGACGCTCATTTAAGCTATCAATGATGGCTTGATTGGTTTTCATATTTGCTCCCTTCAATGGCTAAGAAAACTACTTAAAACCAAATCCGAAAATATCTTAAACAAAGGAACCCCTCCTTAACCTATTCTTCTCGCACTCCGCTCGCATTTATATCCCTCACTTTGTTCGGGATATAAATGGAATGGGTATAAGCCTCTTAGTTTAGACACTTTTTCTAGGCTGCTGAGATAAAGATTTTCTGACAACGAGGTCAGAGATTTACGCACATATATAAAGTTACAGAGCTTGCCAAAACAAAACTGCCGAACCACTAGGTGGTTCGGCAAATAGCTTCAGACTTTACTCATCCGTATGCAAGCTAGGGTCACGAAGCCGTAATTGATTGCGGTCAGGTTGAACTGTGCTTGGGTCGCTAGCTTGATCAAGTAAGCAGCTACCATCTCTTAGTTGCAACCGATCTTGAGTTTGATCTTGACTAAGTGTTGGGTCTGTTGCGTACCAACATTCATGGTCTTGAAGTCTGAATCTGTCTTGATCGCCAGCTCTAGCAGGGTCTCTTAAACGAATTTGTTCACCCATTTGAGCGCCATTTGCTTGCGATTGACCTGCCATGACAGCTTTCCCAGGGCCTTTAGCCATGACGATACCTAAAGTTGCTATCGCTGCCAGTGTAAGTATAAGAACGAAACGTTTCACGTTTTCTCCTTTCAGCCCGTAGGCTTTCTATCTACAGGTTTATCCTAGAGCTATTGCTATGAAAAATGAGCGAAAGAAGTGTGAAGGTTTGACGAAAGCTTAGTCACAGTTTGGCTTTAAATTGTAAGCAGTTTTATGGGTTGCTTGATTTGCAGTTTTCTGAAACGAATTAGGAAAAATATAGTCTCTCACTCCTCAATACCTTGACTTTCTAGCAAAACAAAAATCCCTCTGGTTTAACAGAGGGATTTTATTCTTTTAAAGATGTTTAGGAAAGAACGGTTTCGCTTAGAGCTTGCAATTTTTCATAAAGCTCGAGCTGCTCTTTACTGGGTTGCGCTGGAATGCTAACTCTTATCTCAGCAAGTTCATCCCCGCGCGTACCATCGCGTTTGGGCCAACCTTGACCTCTCAGTCTTAGCGTGCGCCCAGACTGGGTGCCTTTAGGTAAAGTCATTTCGACATCACCGTCTAAGGTGGGTACACGAACAGTTCCCCCGAGAACAGCTTTATAATCAGCCACATTTACAACCACACGAATATTATCTTGCTCGAGCTTAAAGATAGGGTTATTTTTCAACC
>JAHEBB010000410.1 GCA_024642575.1 Trueperaceae bacterium
TAGCAAAGAACATCTTGCCCCATTTTTCTAAAGAGGCTATGTTTTTTCTTTTTGAGGGTGAAACCTATATGGGTCACGACAGCGTTAGTTTTAGTGAAACCTCTGAAGGACGTAAACTAGGTCATTGGAGTGTGCCTGGCTTAGACCCCAAGTGGCATCAGCCTGAGCTTGCTTTTGAATTTGCCTTAGTTGGTTTGAACTGGCTTTACGCGCAAGGTTGCAGGCAGATTACCTTTCAAGCTTGGGGTGAGAGTAAGGAAACGCTAGCTTTGTTTAAGACTTTTGGAGCCACCGTTACTGAGTTTGAACTGGGGTATCAACTGGTTTTATAGAAACCTAAATCTTGCTTGCTTTTAAGATTTTGACCGTTACCAAAAGCTGACCCAAATGCCGCATGGTGTGCTCGGCTGCATGGGTGTAAAGCCCTAAAACAGTTGAGGGTAAACCTGCTCTGCCGACTTTTCTAGGCTCGAGCCAGCTTTCTTCAGAGCTATGTCCTAAAGTCTCGAGCGTTTTGGCAATTTGGGCTTTGACCGCCTCAAGCAGTTCTTCTTTTGAACCTATCGCATTACCTTCAGCCTTCAAATAAGCAAGCTGCGTTTCAGTTAAGGCCTCACCGCGTGCGTAGGTAAATAGTCTATCGAGTACCCCAGTCATATGTTTTAAGTGAAAGCCTACCGAGGCAACTTCGGCAGGGCGTTTCCATAGTAAGGCTTCAGGAAAGTCTTGGAGTATCGTTTCCAGTTCTTCCTCGGCTTGCATGAGGGCGTGAGCGATGGGTTGTAAGGTTTTGGGCATATCGGGCAGAGGGCCACGCAGCCAGACTTCAAGAGTTGATTTTGAATCGGACATTAAGTAACCCCTAACTTTTTAGTAGGTACTCAGCGCTACTTTTATCGGTAATCAGTACATTAACCCAGTTACCCTCGAGCGCGCCTTTAATGGCAGCATGCTTGCGTTTTCCGCCAGCAATCCCAACAGTACGTCTGACATTTTTCAGCTCTTCAAGCGTCATCCCAATAATGCGCTGATCAAATCCTGATACTACAGGTTTGCCTGACTCATCAAAAAAACGTAGACAGATGTCCCCAACAGCACCTTTTTCACTCAAAGTCTCGAGCTCTTCATCGGAAAAAACATTACCACTGCTTGCCAAGACTTTAGAGGGGGTGCGTGCTCCTATGCCAACTAAGGCCAGACTGATTTGATGAAAGAGACCGATCGCTTCACTGACAAAGGAATCCGCCAGTAAAATGTCGCGCGCACTTTTGGAAGCTACCACGCCAGGGGCTGAAAGCATGACGGTTTGTGCGCCTGTTAGATTAGCCAGTCGCCTGGTTAAGTGGGCCGCATGGGCTTCGGCACTGGGGTTGCCAACACCACCTAAAATTTGCACCACTCGAGCGTTTTTGGTTGGCACCGGGTGCATAGCGTTGGTCATGGCAAGGAGGGTTTCGCTCCAGCAAGAAATGCCTATGATTTCACTGGGCTTAAGCGTGGTTTCTAAGTAGTACGCCGCAGCCGCGCCAAGATTACGCAGAAGTTGCGCTTCACTACTGCCACTATCAACGACAATGGCTTCTTTAATATTGTACCGTGCTTCAATCTCTTGCTCGAGCCTTGTATAAGAACCTAAAGGTTGCGCTACCGTAATACGCACAATATTTTCATCTTTGGCGCGTTTTAGTAAGCGAGAAACCCCTGCTTGAGAAAGGTCGAGCTGGGTTGCAATATCAGCCTGACGTAAATTTTTTTCGTAGTAAAGGCTAGCAACCTTGGTAACCAGGCGCAGCTCTTCGGTATCTTCCATGAGCTTTAGTATACCTGTGCCTAGGTTTCAAAAAGCGTGCGCCGAATCGCCAATTGCCAGATGTCATAGGCGTCATTTCTAGTCGCTTCAGAGCTCTGAGGTTCAAAACGGTCAAGCTGCCTGGGTAATGCGGCAATAGCTTCTAAACTCTTATAAATGCCCAGCTCGAGCCCTGCCAAATAAGCTGCTCCTAGTGCCGAGAGATGTTCAGAGCGGTTGCGTAACACGGGTATGCCCAAGGTGTCAGCTTGCAGTTGCATAAGAAAGTCGCTGCTACTACCGCCACCATCGGCTAAAAGCTGGCTAAGGTCGGTTCTAGCTTCGGCTGCCATCAGATCAAAGACATCTTTTATTTGAAAGGCAATACTTTCTAAGCCTGCCCTTGCCATATGAGCACGGCTGCTGCCTCTGGTTAAACCTGAGATGTTGCCTCTGGCTTTATCTTTCCAGTAAGGCGCGCCCAGACCGACAAAGGCGGGCACAAAGCTTACGCCTTCGGAGCTTGCTACCGTTTGGGCTAGCTCGGTAAGAATTTTGGGAGACTCGAGCCCGAGTAAATCGACTAGCCAGGCAATCGCAGCGCCAGTAGAAGAGATGTTGCCCTCGAGCGCATACCTTACGCCTGAACCTTGACCCCAGGCAATGGTGCTGGATAAGCCACTACTTGAGCTTATCAGTTGGGGTGTTGGGGTCATGAGTGAGCTGCCTGTACCGTAAGTTGCCTTAACCGAACCCTGGGCAAACCCTGCCTGACCAAAAAGAGCACCATGAGAATCGCCAATCATACCTGCAATGGGTGTACCAGCAGCCAGTTTACCCAGTTGAACCGTTTCACCAAAGGAAGCGCTCGAGGCTAAAACGTCAGGTAAAGCTGCTCTAGGGATGCCAAAGATGCCTAAGAGTTCATCATCCCAAGTTAGGGTTTCCAGGTTAAAAAGCTGGGTACGCGAAGCATTGGTAACGTCTGTTTTATGAGCTTTATTGCCTGTCAGCTTGTACAAAAGCCAGCTATCAACCGTACCGATACAAATGTCGCCAGCTTCGGCGAGGGATTGCCCATCTTGAACATTATCAAGAAGCCAACGGGCTTTGGAGGCAGAAAAGAGCGGGTCAATGGTGAGACCCGTTCGCTTATGCAGGAAATCAGCAAGGTTTTTTCGCTCGAGCGCTTCACAAAAAGCACTACTGCGGCGGCACTGCCAGGTAATAACGGGTCCAAGCGGTTTGCCTGTTTTACGCTCCCAAATAAGCACCGATTCTCGTTGATTACTTATGCCAAGCGCTTTTATTGGAACCTCGGCTTTTGCCAGACAGTCATCTAGAGCTTCTCTAACACTTTGCCAGATTTGCAAAGCATCTTGCTCAACCCAGGCAGGTTTAGGAAATTTTATTTCAACGGGTTTGGCAGCCTGCGCAATATCTTTTCCCAGACTATTTACAATAATGACTTTGGTATTGGTCGTGCCCTGGTCTATGGCTAAGAGATAAGACTCAGCCATGACTTTTTAGATGTTTGGCAGCTTCATAAATGCCTTGAGGAGTCAGGCCAAAGTGCTCGAGTAAAAAAGGCGCTTCGCCCGTAGGTGCAAAGACACCAGGAACGCCAAGAATACGCATTTTTACAGGGGCATTTTCCACGACTACCTCAGCGACCGCACTTCCAAGCCCGCCGTGCGTGCTGTGCTCTTCGGCGGTGACAATAGCACCTGTTTCTCTGGCAGCTTTAATAATGGCTTCTTTGTCTAAAGGGCGAACGGTTGCCATATTTAAGACTCGAGCCTCTATGCCTTCTTTAGCGAGCAAGCTGGCTGCCTCGAGCGCTCTTGTGACCATCACACCATTGGCAATTAGACTTATGTCTTTGCCTTCACGCAAAGTGGCGGCTTTGCCAATCTTAAATTGGTAATCGCTGGCATGAACTTCGGGCACACCCATACGGCTAAGTCTTAAAAACATAGGGCCAGGGGTTTTCGCAGCTGTCTCAATCGTTTGCGAGGTTTCATTCGGGTCAGCAGGGGCAATCACGGTCATATTGGCGATAACGCGAGTCCAGGCAAAATCTTCAATCGAGTGATGCGTCGGACCAAGTGCGCCGTAAGCCATCCCGCTACTGATGCCCACCAGTTTGACATTGGTATTAGAATAAGCAACATCGGCTTTGATTTGTTCTAAGGCTCGAGCGGTCAGAAAGCAAGCGGCGGCACACACAAAAGGTATAAAGCCAGCGTTGGCTAGCCCCGCAGCCACGCCGACCATGTTTTGCTCGGCAATCCCAACATTGATGAGCCTATCAGGAAATTTCTTTTTAAAACCACCGACTTTGCTCGAGCCTACCGAGTCATTGACCACGACGACAATCCGCTCATCTTTTTCGGCTAAGCGCTCGAGGGTTTCAGCAAAAGCATCCCGACAATCAAAAAGTTTGGCATCTAAAGTCGCGTTCATTCCCCTGCTCCCAATTCTGCTAAAGCTTGCTGAAGCTCAGCCTCAGTAGGCACTCGGTGATGCCAGCCTGGGTGATCTTGCATAAAGGAAATCCCCTGACCTTTATGGGTATGGGCAATAATGCAGTTAGGTTTGCCTTTTTCAAGCGGCAGCGAGTGAAAGGTATCTAGCAAGACGTCATAATTATGACCATCTATTTCAGTAACAGCCCAGCCAAAAGCCCGCCATTTATCGGCTAAAGGCTCTAAGTTATTGGTTGCCTCTACCCAGTCACCTTGCTGCAAGCGGTTTCTGTCAATAATGACGGTTAGATTATCTAGCCCTCTATGCCCTGCCAGCATTGCCGCTTCCCAGTTACTGCCTTCTTGCAGTTCACCATCACCTGTTAGAGCGTAAGTGCGCCAGCTTTGCTTGGCAAGTTTTGCGCCAATAGCCGTGCCTACCGCTACAGGCAAACCATGACCAAGAGGCCCTGTATTGGTTTCAACCCCAGGGATTTTGTTTCGGTCGGGGTGACCATTAAGCTTAGAAAGAGGCTGCATATAGGTCTTTAAATCTGCCACTGGAAAAAAGCCGCGATTGGCAAGCGTGCTATAAAGCGCACCCGAGCAGTGACCTTTACTCATGATAAAGCGGTCACG
>JAHEBB010000051.1 GCA_024642575.1 Trueperaceae bacterium
TTGGCTTATACTCGCTAAGATTCGCAACAACAAAGTCTAAATTTGGGGTATTGCCATAGCGCTGTCTAGCAATAGCTATTGCCTCTTGAGAAAAGTCAATACCTATCGTTTGTTTCACCTTTTTAGCCAATACGACAGTCATTGCACCTGTACCACAGCCCATATCCATAAGTAGCTTATAAGGTTCTAAGGAAAGAAACTGAAAAATTAAGTCTAGCTTGGCTTGCTCATAGCTAGAAGCTTCATTCTCAAAAGGGTCATGGCTAAACGTATATAGTCGATCAAAATAATTGGCTTTAAACGATCTTGATCTATTTAAAATCATAAAAAGAAGGATCCGAATTTGTGTAAGCCACTTCCTGGCATTCATTTAAAACCCATTTCTCACCTTGAAAACCTTTAGCTCACTTGTCTTTATACAAGTTTTTGGTTCTTTAAACCTATACTAAACAGAAAGAAGCGTTTTACAAATAGCAATTTCACAAATTCTCTGTAAAGCAGTAAATCGTGTAACCTTAAATTGGTACGAAAACACAGAAATAAAAGTAAATCCAAAGCTTACATAAAAGCTTTGGATTTACTATAAAAATGCTGTCGTACTGTATCTAAATCAGGGTTAAGCCTGAAACATAATGAGCTTAGTTAAGCAGTTTTTCAGGCGCGTCTGAGTCGCCACCCTGGTCGCCTTCTTCTACTTTAACCTTGTTCAAGGCTTCTGCCAGTTTGTCTTCAGGGGGCATAACCATGGCTGAAACGGCTTTGTCATCTTCACCTAGGCGCATAATGGTCACACCCTGGCTCGAGCGCCCATATGAACTAACTTCTTTGACGCGGGTGCGAATCAGCACGCCACCTTCAGAAAGCACAAAGAGTTCCTCATCGCCTAAAACATAGTCAAGCATGACCACCCTGCCCGTTTTCTCGGTGACTTTTAGCGTAATAACCCCTTGACCTCCACGACCTTGCAATGGGTATTCCGTTAGCCTCGTGCGCTTACCAAAGCCATATTCGGATAGGGTTAAAAGCTCAGCTTCTTCTTTTTGGACATCGCTAATTGCTGAAAGGCTAACCACAAAGTCATCTTCACGGAGTCTTATACCAATGACACCTTGGGTAGCGCGGCCCATCTCTCTTGCCTGATCTTCTTCAAAGCGAATAGCCTTACCTTCATGAGTTGCTAAGACCACATCTGAAGTGCCATCGGTAATCTTGACGGAAACCAGTTCATCACCCTCAATCAAGTTAATAGCAATCAGACCTGATACGTTAATGTTGCTGTAATCTCGAATCGCAGTACGCTTTACATTACCCTGGCGGGTAGCAAAGAAAAAGTAACCATCGCGATCAAAATCTTTGGTGGTTAGTACCGACTGCACTTCTTCATCGCCTTCAAAAGGCAAAATATTTCTGATGTGATTGCCTCTGGCTGCGCGGTCAGCTTCAGGCAAATCATAAATTTTCTCGCGGTAAACGCGGCCACGGTTGGTAAAGAACAACAAATAATCATGCGTATTCCCTACCAGTAGAAGGGAGTTAATATCATCTTCTTTTTGCTTTTGCGCACTTACACCGCGCCCCCCACGTGACTGTGAGCGGTAAGCGTCTATTGAAGTACGCTTGATATAGCCACCTTGGGTCATGGTGACAACCATCAATTCTTCGGCAATCAGATCTTCTTTAGAAATATCTTCGCTCAGATCGCCAATCTGGGTACGGCGCTCATCCCCAAATCTCTTTTTAACATCTAAGAATTCGTTTTTAATGACGTCTTTTAACAGTTGCTTGTCACCCAAGATAGCCTCGAGCCTAGCAATTTCTTCCATAACCCCACGGTACTCTTCTAGCAGTTTTTCACGCTCGAGCCCGGTCAAACGCTGCAAACGCATATCCAGCACAGCCTGCGCTTGAATTTCACTCAAGGCAAAGCTATCCATAAGTCCCTGGCGAGCTTCAGGGCCGTCGCTCGAGGCGCGAATAAGGGCAATCACGGCGTCAAGCTGATCGAGTGCCTTGATATAGCCCTCTAAAATGTGTGCGCGCTCCTTGGCCTTTTTAAGGTCAAAATTGGTACGACGGCGCACCACATCGGTGCGGTGGTCAAGAAAATATTTAAGTGTTTCAACCAGCGATAGAAGTTTGGGTGATTTATCAACAATAAGCACGTTATTGACACTAAAGGTTGATTGCAACTGGGTGTATTTATAAAGCTGGTGCAAAACCACTTCGGGGTGAGCGCCACGCTTGAGTTCAAAGACAATGCGCATTCCCTGACGGTCACTTTCATCACGAATGGTCGATAAGTCAGTGATTTTGCCAGCCCGCACCACAGCCGCTGCTGTTTGAATCAGCGTGGTTTTGTTAACCTGATAAGGAATCTCTGTAACCACAATCGAGTGTTTATTGTTCCGCTCTTCAAAACGTACACGGCCCCTTAAACGAATGCTACCGCGACCGGTTTCAAACGCCTCACGAATACCCGTACTGTTCATGATGCCGCCGGTGGGAAAATCAGGCCCAATGATATGGGTCATTAGTTCATCAAGGGTGATTTTAGGGTTATCAACCATCGCCACTAAACCATCAACAATTTCACTCAGGTTATGCGGCGCAATATTGGTTGCCATCCCTACAGCAATTCCTGAAGCACCGTTAATCAGTAAATTTGGCAAAGTTGAAGGCAAAACCTCTGGTTCAACCGTTGTACCGTCAAAATTTTCTTTAAAATCAACGGTTTCTTTATCAATATCGGCAAGTAGCACTTCGGCTGCCGCGGTCATACGCGCTTCGGTGTAGCGGTAAGCTGCGGGTGGGTCACCGTCAATCGAACCAAAGTTTCCTTGACCATCTACCAGCAAATAACGTACATTCCAATTTTGTGCCATACGCACCATTGCGTCATAGATGGCAGTATCACCGTGAGGGTGATATTTTTTAATAACCTCACCAACAACCCCAGCTGACTTAGAGTGCTTACGACTACTAAACAGCCCTTCGTTGTACATGGCGTAAAGAATGCGGCGCTGTACTGGTTTTAATCCGTCACGCACATCAGGGAGCGCCCTGTCGACAATGACCGACATAGCGTAGTTGATAAAACTGGTTTTTACTTCATCGGTAATATGTACCGGGACAACTTGTCCTTCATTCACAAAAGCCTCCAAATTAGCCCCATCAGGCTAACGACCTGTTAAAAAATGTAATGCAAAAAGTTTGGGTTCTAACGCAATCATGCAAACCAAAAAAGTATACCATTTCTAGCCTTTGTCAAGGCTTTATGAGAGACAAAAGTTCCCTTCAGGACAGGTTTTTCTGGCAAAAGGTGGGGTCTGAAAGTGGTAAGCTTCGCCCAAGACTTTCATGGTCTTTGCTTAGCATCAAAATCATTTACAGAAAGTCCGTCCAGAACAGGCTTTCTAATGGATTCCCAAGACTGAAGTTTGAGCTCCTGAAGCTCGAGCCCTACTTTTAACCCTTTAAGGTTTAGAAGGCTATGACTAATTTAACGAAATATATTGACCCGCAATACCCAAAACTCTTACATCTTCCCCTGTCGTAGGCAAGGTAAACACACTGGCGAGAAAGTAATTTTCCTGCCTCACTTGCGCTTTTAGAGCTTCTTGAATTACGTTTTGTGAAAGACCCCCCAAGAAGTCTCCGACAGGGCCACCTGTATTCTCGAGCCCTAAGCCTTTTGCTAAATCGGCATTTACCTTATCAGCATATTGCCGCGAAAAATCTTCTTTGCTTGGGTTAGAAAGGTATAAGCCCCCGACCACGACTGCAAACACTATCCCCAGGATAAAATTCCTCATCTCAGTAGTTTAGCCTGTTTTTGGGTGGTTTGTCCTCATACCAAAGATGCCGTACGTAAGTATTCGCTTAAAACAAACGTCCTTGTACCATACGCCCAGGCACTCTAAAATGCTCGGTAACTAGTTTAAAGCTCGAGGGTTTAAGTCCTGCTTTATGCTTTGCCAAACGGTGCATTTGCTTTATCTGATCGGCATAAACCCCTTGGCCTGTCATGCGGTAACCAAACCTTGGGTCATTGAGTTTGCCACCTCGCATTTCTCTAATACGGTTTAAAACCTTGTCTTTACGGTCTGGAAAATGCTCTTCGAGCCAAGCTTCTAGAAGCTCTTTGGTACCAAAGGGCAAATGAACAATGTTATAGCCCACAAATTTTGCGCCAGCTGCCACCGATGCCTTCACTAAGGCTGGAATTTCATGATCGGTCAGTCCAGGAATAATCGGAGCTGTTAAGACACCTACATGAATGCCTGCTTCAGCTAGCTCAGCAACAGCCTCGAGCCGCTTCTGGGCTGTTGAGGTACGGGGTTCCATAACGCGGCGCAAATCTTCGTTTAAGGTAGTAATTGAAATAGCAACCGAAACCGCATCAGACTTGGCAAGTTCTTTAATCACGTCAATATCACGGGTAATGAGGTGGTTTTTTGTTACCATGCCGATAGGGTTTAGAAACTCAGCAAAGACCTCAAGGCAGCGTCTGGTTAACTCTAATTTACGCTCAATCGGCTGATAAATATCGGTAACGCCACTAAAACCTACTACTTGCGGTTTCCAGTTTTTGTGTGCTAATTCTTGGCGCAAAAGTTCAGGGCCGTCGGTCTTAACCATGATCTTGGTTTCAAAATCTAGACCTGCTGAAAAACCCAAATATTCATGCGTTGGTCGCGCATAGCAATTATGACTCACAACCCCATTGGCAATAAAATCCTCGGTCGTGGTTGAAATATCATAAAGCAACATTTCACCTAATGCTTCAATAGATTTAACCTGCAATTTAGCATTACTTTTTACTGCATACCCTTCAATACTGCACTTTCTTGAGATAGCCGATTCCGTTAAATGAAATAATCTTAAATGTTCTGCTAAACCCCCTAGGATACGAATCACTTTGAGCGATTTTCCTTTGAGACGCTCAACAAGCTCTATAGCGTAACGAAAGCCAAAAAGCTCGAGGCAGCTTAGAAGGTCTCGAATGATCGTATCATCACTGTTAGTGATGCGAATCGTATTATTTTGATAACTGCCCTCTGCGTCAAAGATGCCTGCCAAAAACCCCTTAGCCCAGCTTAAAGAAAGGGTTTCAGGGCTTTGTATAAGCTTAAAAATCTGCTCAACCTGAGGCTTTGAATGGGTCCGAATGGCCTTAATTTCTCGATGATTTTCTTGCTTTTTTTGAAATATAAAGTATCGAGTATTTATACCTTTGGCCTTGAGAAATTGATGGCTCCGAGCCAAAGCTTCATCGTCTATTAAGGCTAAGCGAAATTGGTATTGATCGCCATTTTTTCTACCTTCGCGTTGATACCTGTAAGATGCCAAATGGCCATCGCCTCTTATCATCCCCGACAAATAACCTTGCTGATATTCAGTATCCATTTCAGGTGGAGAGCTAAACGCTCCCGTACCCATTAGCTTATTATTTGGGGTTAGAAAAGGTCTGACACCTAGACCTGCCATAGAGCCTGTAACAAACTTCCAACCTCGCTCGGTCAAAAAGCGGTGGTCTTCCCCAGCAACTAATTCTGTACCATCCTCCAGGCAAATACGGTAGGCAGGTTTCCGCGTCTCCCAGTGCCTAAGTACCTGTGTTTCTGTGTAATAGCGATAATGTTGACCTTTATGAGTACCTATAAGCTTATCCCCTGGTCTAATATCTTTTAAAATTTTTATCTTCCCCGAAGCCATAAGAACAGGAGTATCCCCTGATAAACAGTAAACACAACCATGCTCACAGCCTCGGTAAGGATTGATACTGGCATCGTAACCAATGTCTGGGCTTTTGTTATAAGTAATAAAACTACGTGAGCTGTCTTTGTAAAAGGTCGTTTTGGCTTTGCGCTCTAAATCTTCCTCAGTCCAGTCGCTATAGTCAGGGCTTAGCTCGAGCCTTTCAAAGCGGTTACTTGGGTTGCTATTTACCCCTCTCCCTAGCTGCTTTGGCCCATAACTTGACATAGCCAAAGCCTACCAAAGAAGCTTAAAAAGAGATGTGATTTATACTTAAATTTTAAGGTATTTTATAAACTATCTAGCCAGTCTTGTGCGTCTTGCACTCTGGTAAAGACTCGAGCCTTATAGGGGGTAAAGCGACTGACGCTATTGGCAATAAACTGATTGGTGCCATATTTTTCGGGTTTACAAACCACGGCAATTTTACAATCAAAAGGAATACGAATAAGCACTATCCGCTGAATAAAGCGCATGACATCCGTGTGTTTGGCCTTTTGCATATCAAGGTAATCTTCAAATAGCACTTTTCTCAGGTCAGTTTGAGCAATTTTCTGGCTTATAGTAAGACCGATATCTAAAGAGACTTCTGCCGAGTCCAGACCTTCGGCTTTTACATATAGACAATCGCCTCGAGCTTCGATACTGAAATCACAATCGGGTAAGGTCAGCTCGCTCATATCTAAAGCCCAGTATAGAGATAGCCCTTCTCACCACTTGTGGCAATTAGTAAATCAGAGCTAGGCAACCCCAAGTCAAATCACAGTGATTTGCTCAAGATTAAGCTAGACTCATTTTTATCTTATGGCGAGCCTTGTTGACAGTTTTGGACGCGTTATTAAAGACCTGCGAATTAGCATCACACCGCGCTGCAACTTTAAATGCACCTACTGTGACCCTATGGGCATGGGGCATAAAGAACCCCTAGGCACCGTTACGGTAACGCAGGTTGCCCATGTGGTTGAAGCCGCAGCAGGCCTAGGTATGGAATCGGTACGTTTTACGGGCGGCGAGCCTCTGTTACGCAAAGACTTAACGGATATGATTTATCATGCCAAAAAAATAGTAGGCATCTCAGATGTTGCTGTAACCACCAATGCCAGCCTATTAAAACGCCGCCTGCCTGAACTTTTAGAAGCTGGGCTCGATCGGGTAAATATCTCTTTAGATGCCATCAATGCTGATGTTTTTAAAATGGCTACCGCAGGCGGCAACATCAAACAAGTCTGGGAAGGTATTGAAGCTGTCATGGAAGCAGGCATGCACCCTGTCAAGCTGAATGCCGTCGTCATGCGCGGGGTTAATGATGGCGAACTTATCCCGCTAGCAGAATTAACCAAGGATAAGCCCATTCATATGCGCTATATCGAATATATGCACTTAAACAATGCCGAAGCTAGCGATTATCAAAGTCAGTTTATGCCAGGCAAAGAAATCAAAGCTAAGCTCGAAGAAGCTTTTGGCACGCTCGAGCCTGTCGAAACTGACCCGAGCGCCCCAGCCAGACTTTTTAGAGTCCCAGGTTGGCAAGGCGCAATTGGTTTTATTAACCCGGTTTCAGAGCCTTTTTGTGGTGCCTGTAGCCGCATGAGGCTTACCAGTGATGGTCGCTTAAGGCCTTGCCTCATGACTGACCGCGAGATTGATATACGCGAAGCCTTAAATCACGAAAGTCCAGTTGAAGCCATTACCGAAATGTTTTTAGTTGCAGCTCACCGCAAGGTTAAAAGTGGCATTGTAACGCCTGTTGATAGACCTCGCACCATGGTTGCTATTGGTGGGTAAAAACATGGTTGCTATTGGCAGGTAAATACCGTTTGGGTACTTTGAGGTTTGCTTAATTTATAATTGTACATTATAATGTACATATGAGGACACTCAATTACACCACAGTAAGAAAAAATCTGGCAAATGCCATAGATAATGTTGTGGATGATCACATGCCCCTTATTATTACCAAAGGGAGTGATAAAGCTGTTGTCATGATGAGTTTAGAAGATTGGAATGCCTGGCAAGAAACCATGTACTTGCTTCGTAGCCCTGCTAATGCAGAACGTTTGCTCACGGCCATTCAAGATTTTGAAGAAGATAAGAACCTTATTTTTAAGGAATCGTTTCCTGAGTGAAGTATAAGGTTTTTCATCAATCAGCTTGGGAAGATTATCTTTTCTGGATTGAGCAAGATAAAAAAGTCCTTAAGCGAATAAACCTAATCATTAAAGATATTGAGCGTTCGCCTTATGAAGGTGTAGGAAAACCTGAATCTCTAAAGCATACTTTATCCGGCTGGTGGTCAAGGCGGATAACAGATGAGCACCGTATTGTTTATAGGATTAAAGATGAAGAACTACATATTGCTTCACTTCGCTATCATTATTCCAAGTAGCGGATACCTATTGCTAAGCCTTGCACAAGGCAAAATAGATTTTGACTCACATCGAGAGCCTTAAAACAAATCTTCATATCTTTCCACTGACTATTCTCCATTCATCAGCCTGATACCATAAAGCCATGAACCTAAAAGCTGCTGCCCATACCAAAAGAAATGCCTACCTTGCCAGCCTCACTGAATTGATTAAGCTCGAGTCTCCCACAAGTGTTAAATCTGCCAATGATAAGGTTGCCGATCATCTGGAAAACCTGCTAAAAGAGGATGGCTGGCAACTTACTCGCATCAGTAAAAGCGAGGTCGGTGACCAGCTTATTGCGCGTTACCCCGCGGCAGGCGAGCTAAAAACCCTCATTCTTTGTCACTTTGATACGGTTTGGCCTCTGGGTACCTTAGACAAAATGCCCATCATTGAAGAAGGTAATGTCTTTAAAGGCCCAGGTACGATGGACATGAAAGCTGGCATCATGACGGCTATTTACGCCCTGAGGCTGTCAAAAGACTTGGGCAAAGCCTTAAAAGGCCCGCTCACGCTTTTACTTACCTCCGATGAAGAAAAGGGCAGTGACCACTCAAGAGTGCTGATTGAAACCGAAGCCAAAGCCCATGACCGCGTACTGGTTTTAGAACCTAGCCGTGATGATGGTGCTCTGAAGATTGCCCGTAAAGGCATTGGCGGTTTCTGGGTCGATTTTAAAGGCATAAGCGCTCATGCTGGCAATAACCCAAAAGAAGGTGCTAGCGCTTTGCGCGAACTTGCTCATTTTTTACTCTTTGCCGAAGGTTTAACCGACTATGACAAAGGCACCACCGTAAATGTCACTGTTGCTCAGGCAGGCACCGTTTCCAATGTAATTTGCGAAGAGGCTAACTGCGAAATTGATATGCGTGCTGAAACCCTTGCAGAAGCTGAACGGGTTGAAAAAGCTATTTTTGGCTATCAGTCCAAAGATAGTCGAATTAAAATCATGGTTGAGGGTGGCATTAACCGTCCACCTATGGAATATACGGCGCAAAATCAGGCGCTCTTTGCCGAGCTTCAGGGTTATATGGATGATATGGGTATCGCGCTCGAGGCTGTCATGGTTGGTGGCGGTTCCGATGGCAACTTTACTTCAGCATTAGGCATAGCGACCATTGATGGTTTAGGCTCAGCAGGTGCAGGCGCGCATGCCAGGCATGAGCATATTCGCATAACAGAAACGCTTGACCGCTTAGCTCTGGTTACTGCCCTAATTAGTAATTACTGAGTCACTGCTCTGTAAGTTATAGCTGTGATTTGGCATTCCATGATAGCTTAATGCGTTGTGTTTTTTATCCAGGCAATAATTCTATTAGCTTCTGGTCTCGCTTTTAGCGCAGCTTTTCCACCTGTTGGCGTTTGGTGGTTAGCGGTTGCTCTTGTTCCTTTATTTGTTTTTAGTGCCAGAGCTGAAAAAACTCGAGACGCTTTTGGCTTTGGTTTCTGGTTTGGTCTGGGCTTTTTTGCCCTGCATATTTTCTGGCTACCCAGTAGCCTCTCCTCCCCTGATCTTTTTGGTCCTTTAGCCTGGGTTATTTATCCACCGATTGTGCTCATCGAAGGCGTTTTTTGGGGCCTAGTCACAGGCTTAAGTCACCTTATTGCAGGTAGATCACGCGGCGTTTTATGGGTTCTTCCTGCCTTCTGGCTAATCATGGAATGGGCAAGGACTCAGGGGCCTTTGGCTTTTCCCTGGGGAAGTCTCGGCTACATTTGGGAACCTATTCCTTTGGTACAACTCGCCGATATTGCAGGTAGTTATGGCCTAAGTTTTTTACTGCTGGTTATGGTTTCGTTACTTGCTGCTCCTTTTGTACCGAGTGATGAGCCTGACTTTCTTTATACCGAATCAAACACCTCGCCACTGTTACGTTTTACACCCGTCTTACTGGTATTTATCATGAGTTTGGCCAGTTATGCCTATGGTCTTTACCGCCTCACTCAGTTTCCTCCTGAGCCCAATCAGACTGCCATGCTGGTTCAGGGAAATACTGATCCTTTAGGGCGAACCGCCGGAGAAAGCGACCTGGAGGTTTATACTCATTTAACTAGCAGCTCCTTGGCAAATTTAGCGCAAAGCCCTGATCTGGTTATTTGGCCTGAAGGTGCAATTATTGGCGAATATGTTGTGGGTATGCAAGGTGAAGATACTCGGCAAGCCGTTGCCGACTCAGCTCCTGGTATTACCGTGGTTTCTGGGGCAAGCATTTGGGAAGACTCGAGCCACCGCTACAACGCGGTCATAAGTCTGGAAGATGCCAATATAAGGGCCCGCTACGACAAAAGAAACCTTGTACCCTTTGGTGAAGCTGTACCTTTTTCGGGTATCTTTGGTTCTTTTTACAACCTCATTTACCGCAACTTTGGCATTTATACCCCTATCACCACCGTAGGCGACCACTACAACCCTTTGGTTACGCCTGTTGCAACTATCGGAACTTATATTTGCTACGAATCAGTATTCCCTCAAGTTGCCCGAACAATGGTCAAAGAGGGTGCCAATGTACTGGCTAATATTTCCAATGATGCCTGGTTTGGTGTTGGTCCAGGCGCAGAGCAACACTTTCAAATGGGCAATATGCGCGCCATAGAAACGCGGCGCTACATTCTAAGAGACGGCAATGATGGCATAACTGCGGTCATCAGTCCTCAGGGTAAAGTGCTCGAGCGGCTCGAGCGGGGCATAAGAGGAACGCTAGAAGCCGATTACGCCCTAAATAACACCTTAACTCCCTATGTCAGATTCGGTGACTGGCTCATCTGGGTTGTGGCTATTTATGGCGTCTTAGCTTCAGTCTTTTTGCTTTTAAGACGCTAGATTAAAGAGATAAAGTTTTTGATTTACCCTTAATGATTTCAAAAAAAATTCTCTGTAATTTGGAAAGCACATCAATCCATCTATTGATTCAAAGGCCATTTCCTCCTTTCTTTTTCTTTACCCTAATCCCTTTTAACTGTGTAAAGCTACATTTCTAAAACCCCATCCAATCCCTGTATGCTGTACCCATGAACGTTTTGATCGTCGGTGGGGGTGAAATCGGTACGCAAATTACCGAAGCACTGCACCGAACCCACAATGTCACTGTTTTAGATAATGACCCTGAGCGTGAACGCTCATTTGAAACTTTTGATATCCACTTTATAAGAGGTAACGGTGCTGACCCCGAAGATTTGCGCAATGCCGGAGCTGCAAAAATGGATGCTTTTATTGCAGCTACCACCAACGATGATATTAATGTTTTGGCTTGCTTAGCCGCCAAGGGTATAGGGGCTAAAGAGACGATGGCATTTGTAACGCGTCAGCGCTATATGGACGCCTTTGCTGATCACGGCGCAATGCAAAGTATTGGTTTGGTTATTGACCGGGTTCTCTGGCCTCAGCGTACGCTTGCCAATCAGATTGTCGATATTGTGAGGGTACCCAGGGCTTTAGATAGCACCTTTTTTGCTAATCAACGTATCAAGCTCGTAGAGTACAAACTTGAAGAGAGTGACCCTTTTGTCGGTAAACCTCTAGCCGAAATAAACTTGCCCAAAAGCATCTTGGTGGCAGGCTCTATTCGCGGAGATAGCTTTATCATTCCTTCAGGCAAAACCGTACTTTGTCCCGATGATAAAGTGGTATTTATTGGCACCACGCAAAGCATAAGGAGTTTAGAGAGTCAGTTTGCCCCAAAAAAGCGAGTACAAAATGTCGTGATTATTGGCGGGGGCAATGTTGGTTTTATGGTTGCCGAGCAATTACAACATGACCGCATTAATCTAACTGTAATAGAGCAAAAAGAAGATCGCTGTATCAAATTGGCAGAGCTTTTACCTAGAGCACTCATTTTGCAAGGAGACGGTAGTGACCTCGAGCTTTTGGAGCAAGAGCGCATTGAAGATGCCGATGTACTTGTCACCGTTACAGATGACGATGGGAAAAACTTGCTGGTATCTCTGCTAGCAAAAAACCTGGGCATTCCCAAAATCATTACGCGGGTTGGTCGCACACGTAACCGTACGCTATTTGAAAAAGTTGGCATAGATATTTCACTAACCCCAAGGGCAGCTGCGGTACAAGAAGTTTTAAATTGGCTACATCTTGATGAAGTTGACCACTTAGCGAGCATTGAAAACCGCGCCGAAGTCATGGAAGTCATTTATCCTTATCAGTGTGAAACAGGTATATTACAAAACCTGGGTGCCCCGCCTAACAGTCTCATTGGGGCCATTTTGCGAAAAGATAAAGTCATCATTCCTCATGGCGATACCAACATTCAACACGGTGATCATCTCTATATTGTCACCACACCCGATAATGTGGGCGCGGTTGAAAACTGGTTAGCAAGACAAAAAACGGTTGCGGCTTAAAAGTGGCTTTTGCCCTTGAACACCCAGCCTCTAACTAGGGTAATCTAGGTCAGATGCGCGGTCGTTTCGCACCTTATGTTATTGGAATGGGTCTGATAGGGCTGGCGCTCTGTTTATTTGGCTTTGTTTTATATGCTTTTATTTCTCGTGAAACCTATCTTGGGTTTTTGGTTGCAGCCCTCAGTTCTTCCCTTTTAGGTATTTTGTTACGCTCTTTTGGCGAGCGAACAGCCGATCCTTCGCGGCGCGAAGCGCTCATCGGAGTGCTTTTTCTCTGGCTGATCATTCCTGCGTTTGCTGCAATACCTTTTGTCCTTTCAGGTCATCTTAGCCCGCTTAATGCCATGTTTGAATCGATGAGTGGGTTTACCACCACAGGCGCAACCGTCATCCGCGACTTTGACAGCTTTCCCAAAAGTCTGTTTATGTGGCGCTCGCTCATTCAGTGGTTTGGTGGGGTGGGCATTATCGTTTTGTTTATTGCTGTACTTCCGCAACTTGCTATTGCAGGGCGGCAGCTCTTTTTTGCTGAAGCGCCTGGTCCAACCGAAGAAAAGCTCTCACCAAGATTGCGCAACACCTCAAACGCCGTTCTTTATGTTTATGTCGGCTTAACAATAGCTTGCATTATGCTTTACTGGTTCGGCGGCATGTCTTTTTATGATGCTATTGCGCATGCTTTTACCACCTTAGCCGCAGGAGGATTTAGCCCCAATCCTTTAAGCTTTCAAGAATATGCGCCTATACTTAGCTGGATAAGCGTCATCTTTATGGCACTCGCAGGCGCAAATTTTGCCCTCTTATACCGTGCCTTTTCCGGTCGCCCAAGAACACTTATCCGTGACCCTGAGTTTAGAACCTATATTGCAATTGCTGTAATTGGAGCTTTGCTGATAGCCTACTTCATTCGGCATCTATATACGCCAAGTGGCGCACTAAGGCACGGATTTTTTCAATCCCTAAGCATTTTAACAACGACCGGCTATGCCTCTACAGATTTTGCCCTCTGGCCCGAGAATGCTCAAATGATCTTACTTGTCCTGATGTTTGTTGGGGGCAGCGCAGGCAGTGCAGGCGGTGGCATAAAAGTTGTGCGCTGGCTCATGATTGTCAAAAACACAGCTCGCGAAGTAAGGCAAACCCTGCACCCAAGAGGCGTCTTTCCGGTAAGGCTTGGGGGTCGGGTCGTTCCCGAAGAGGTATTAAGAGCCGTTGCCGCTTTTATTACTCTTTATATTGGGCTTTTTGCCAGCACAACTGCTTTACTGGTAGCCTTTGGGGCTGATTTTGTCACGGCCTTTACCGCAACTATTGCTTGCATTGGCAATGTCGGCCCAGGTTTGGCAAGTGTTGGTCCAATGGCTAATTTTGCTGACCTGCACCCTATAAGCCGAGGCTTACTCACCTTTGCCATGTATGCAGGTAGGCTCGAGGTTGTCACGGTTTTTGTGGTCTTTGACCCGCAGTGGTGGCGCATACCAAGAAAGGCATTTCGCAGATAAATCTAACCAAAATGTCCTGAAATATAGCTTTCGGTAATTTCATGTTTGGGGTTGGTAAATATTTGGTCGGTTGGCCCTTCTTCAATAATTTGACCCAGATGCATATAGACGGTGCGGTCACTAACCCGCCCAGCCTGCTGCATATTATGCGTCACGATAATGACGGTGTAATCGCCTTTGATCTCATAAATAAGTTCTTCAATTTTATCGGTAGCAATGGGGTCAAGTGCGCTGGTAGGCTCATCCATCAAAATAACATCAGGCTCTTGAGCCATGGCTCTAGCAATACAAAGACGCTGCTGCTGACCCCCTGAAAGCCCTAGTCCAGACTGTTTAAGCTTATCTTTAACTTCATCCCAAAGGGCTGCCCCTTTTAAAGACTTTTCAACTAAGGCATTAAGATCACCTTTATAGCCATAAAGTCTGGGGCTAAAGGCAACATTATCAAAAATA
Organism: Trueperaceae bacterium; assembly: GCA_024642575.1. Classification (GTDB taxonomy): domain Bacteria; phylum Deinococcota; class Deinococci; order Deinococcales; family Trueperaceae; genus JAHEBB01. The sequence goes on from JAHEBB010000051.1 coordinate 14,477, forward strand.
CTTTTTGGAAAAGGATTAGGCTTCTGAAATACCATGCCAATACGCCGTCTAACCTCGACTGGGTCAATGCTCGGTTCATAAAGATCGACGCCTTCGTATAGGGCTTGTCCTTCAATACGGGCAGAGGGAACCAGATCATTCATACGGTTAACACAGCGGAGTAAGGTGGATTTTCCGCAACCTGAAGCGCCAATAAGTGCCGTTACTTTGCCTTTAGGAAAATTAATCGTATTGTCTAAAAGTGCCTGAAAATTACCATACCAGAGGTTTAAGTTTTTAATGCTTACCACAGCATCTTCATCGTTTACGGAATCAGTACGAACGGTCTGATGACCTTTTAATTGTTCTTTAGTAGGAAGCGCCATAAAATTAGGGGTTTAGCAGCAGACAAACGTTTGCCCAACCCTTTCTCCTTTCGTTACCACTTGCGAGCAAATCTTGCCCTAATGACAAAGGCAAAAAGATAGATAAGAATAAGAATACCGAGTAACACCATAATGCCCGCTGAAGCAATTTCTTTAAAGGCTTGATCGGGTGTGGCAAAGTAAGAGTAAATTTGCAAAGGCATAACTGAGTAGGAATCAAAGAGGAAATCCTTACCCCCTGGAATAGTGGTAATAAAGCCTGCGCCGCCAACCAAAAGCAAGGGGGCGGTTTCCCCTATGGCCCTCGCCACTGCCAATATGACGCCTGTGACAATACCCGAAATGGCATTGGGTAAAACGACGCGGCTTACTGTTTGCCACTTAGTCGCACCAAGACCATAGCTAGCTTGTCTTAAAGAATCTGGGACAGCACGAATTGCCTCTCGAGCTGCAATAACTACAACAGGTAAAATCAGTAAGCTTAAGGTCAATGCCGCAGCAATGACACTTTTTTGCATATGAAAAGCTCTAACAAAAACATAAAGGCCCAAAATACCGTAGACAATGCTGGGTACACCTGCTAGATTGCGTAGGTTTACTTCTAGAAAATTACTAAAACGGCCTTTTTGCGCGTAGTCCTCCAAGTAAATAGCAGTTGCAACCCCAACAAAGGTCGAAATGATAATGACCAGACTAATCACCCAGAGTGTACCAATGATGGCAGTTCTGAACCCTGCCATTTGGGGTTTGGCTGAGTTATTGCGCGTTAAAAAGTCTTTATCTAAAAGCGGATTTAAAAATAAGTCTAGATTTTCAGCTTTGGCTCTTTCCAAAAGGGCTTGCTTTTGCCTTAAACCCTGAATAAAGCCATACTGATCTTGAATATCATCAGCCATTCCTCGGTCAATGGTATAAACCACCACACGGTTTGGCTGACCATTGGCTTCTAAAAGATAGTCCGCGCGGTTACGAAGTAAAAACTTTCGCCGCTCTTCTGGGTCGGTTAAGGTTTTACTCATTTCTTCTTGACTAAGACCCCTGGCGTTAAGCTCGAGCTTAAAAGCTGCTTCGGCGTTTGGCGCTTCGGCACGACTAAAGGTTTGACCACTCCCCCCACGTTTGACGAGTTGCCAGACAAAACTATTATTAATATTGGTCAAAAAAACAAATACAATCAAAATAAGTGCCAGAACAACGGGTATAACACTTAGATAGCGCAAAAGCTGACCACGCCTTTTTCTGGCTTGCAGTTGTGCGTGTTCGCTAGGCTTAAGTAAACTGGTTTTTCTTGTGTCCATAGTATGCCCTAGTCGTATTTCTCGCTAAAGCGTGAAACCACTTGATGCGAAATAATATTCAATACGAGCGTAATGACAAATAAAGTAGCGCCTACGGCAAATAAGGCTTTAGCACCCACTGAGCCTGCCGCCTGATCACTCTGCGCAGCATTGGCAATAAAAGCGGTCATGGTAGCAATAGCGTCTCTTGGGTCAAAGGTAATCATGGGCCTTGCGCCTGCCGCTAGGGTTACCACCATCGTTTCACCAATGGCCCTAGACATAGCCAGGATAATTGAGGCAACAATCCCTGAGAGTGCCGCAGGTATAACAACTTTCGTAATCACTTCGGCTTTGGTTGAACCAAGCCCATAAGCTGCTTCACGCAACCTACCTGGCACAGCCTGCATAGAATCGACTGAAATACTACTAATAGTTGGCAAAATCATAAACCCCATAATGATGCCAGCTGCCAAAGCATTCTGTGTACCTATGCCCGTAATCATCGTTTTAAGAATGGGAGTAAGGCTAAAAAGGGCAAAATAACCCAAAACCACAGTCGGGATACCCGCTAGAATTTCCAGAATGGGCATAATATAGCGCCTCGTTTTGTCCCCTGCAAATTCTGACAAAAAAATCGCTGCCCCTAAACCTAAAGGAATACCTACCACCAAAGAGATGACGGTAACCAGCAACGTACCCACAATGAGGGGCGTAATACCAAAATGTTTTTCCGAAAAGAAGGGCGTCCACTGGTGGTCGGTTAAAAAACTCCAGATAGATACCAAGGGGTCAGCAAAAAAGGAAATCGTTTCGCTACCCAGGGAGATAATCACACCCACGGTTGTCAAAACCGATATAGCAGCACAGGCCAGCAAAATAAGCCCAATAAGATTCTCACCTATGCGGCTGGTAAAGCGTTTTTGCAAACTTGCTTTTAGGCTTTGTACAGAGTCAGGGTTGTTGGTTTTGAGTGCATTTTTTTCCATAGACTTGTCCATCATCTTACCCCTAGCTCTGGCTCGAGTGCACGTATAAGCCAAAATAGTTTTGGTACAGCTTGGAATGAGAAAGAAAAACTATCTCTAAGTCGAGCCTAGAGATAGTTTAAAAAGCTTATATCAGTAAATTGTCAGCTTATTGGATAGCGTCAATTGTCTCTAGGCTAGTGTTATATTCAGCGTCATTAAGCTCGGCGTAACCGGTATCACCAATGATGCTGCGGTTAGCAGGGTCAAGATAAAACTCGATAAATTGCTTAACGGCTGGCTTACTAGCAACAATAGAAGCGTCGGTGTAGATAAAGATAGGGCGGCTAAGGGGGTAAGTACCGTCTTCAATATGTTCTACTGAGGGAAGTACACAATTTCCGTCTTCATTTTCAATAGCAAGCGCTTTTAGGCGGCTAGGGTCACTGGCATAGTAGGCGTAACCAAGGTAAACCATGCCGTAAAGGTCTTGACCGACATTTTCAGCTAAAACGTCATCTTCTTCGCTGGGAAAGTAGTTGGCGGTATGGTTTGCTTTGTCACCATAAACTTTACCTAAAACTTCTTCAACAAAATAATCAAGTGTACCGCTACCGGTACTTGGGCCATATAGGTTAATGGTTTCATTGGGAGCGCCCTCAATGTAGTCAACCCAGGTATGCTTGGCAGCGTCATCCCGTTGCCAGATTTTGGCAAGTTGCTCGTAGGTCATACAAGTAGCCCAATCATTTTCGGGGTTTACTGCTACAGTAAGCGCATCCCAGGCAACTTTAATTTCAATAATGTTGTCGAGGCCATTTTGTGCACAGGCTTCGCGCTCACTATCTTTAATGGGGCGACTAGCATCACTAATGTCGGTTTCGCCCGCACAAAAAGACTTAAAGCCACCACCGGTACCCGTTGAAGCAACAGCAATATCTAAACCTGTTTCAATATTAAATTCTTCTGCCATACCCAAAGTAATCGGGTAAACAGTTGACGAACCCGCAATATTTATGTCTTGCGCATATGCAAGACCTGCAATGACTACTAGTAAAGAAAAGATTTTTTTCATAAGGTCATTACCTCCATAGCTGAGAATAAATGTGCATTGTCATGAGATTGTCATGCCTGAAATATAGAACAGATTTATAGGATTAATCGGGACAAATGACCTAGTAATTACTAGGAAAACGCTTGAAAGTCTCCACAGGGAATTTGCAGACGGCTTAGCTCATTCTTCTGTACGCCTTCCTCGGTACCTGGTGACAGTTCTGCTCAGTTAAATTAAATTTGCATTAAGTATATGAGGCATGATGAAACTTTACAAAACATGAGCATTTACACTTCTAAAGACGATAAAAATCAAACTTCTTTAACGAAGTAGGTCATCATCTTCCCCAAAAAAGCCGATATTAGAGACATTTAATAATGAGGTTTAGTCGAGGTGAAAAACCTCTTCAAGCTCGAGCATCATCTCATCGGCATGTCCACCTTCGGGAAATTCAAAATAAGGTGACATCATTGTTTGCCAGCGGTCATTGATTTCTTTGCTACCCATTTTGGCAACAG
>JAHEBB010000052.1 GCA_024642575.1 Trueperaceae bacterium
CAATATTGAACTGGCTATCGAACTTATCAAACCCATTGCCATGGAAGAAGGCCTTCGTTTTGCTATTCGTGAAGGTGGTCGTACTGTTGGTGCTGGCGTTGTTACTGGTATTACTAAGTAAAAAACAAATCCTCCTCTTTTTGGGGAGGATTTAAAATATATTCAGGCTAATTCAGACGCTGTTACGCGTGTAACTCAAAATGTCTGCTATTATTAAAGGTCTGAATTAGGAGACTAAAATGGCAAGCGATGTAAGAATAAAACTGTTACTCGAGTGTACTGAGTGTAAACGGCGCAATTATGCTACGCATAAAAATCGTCGTAATACCCAGCCCAAGCTCGAGCTTAAAAAGTATTGCCGCTGGGATAGAAAGCACACTATGCACCGCGAGGTTAAAGTGTGAATAAGTTTTTGCAGTACCTGAGAAATTCACGTGCTGAATTGGCAAGGGTAACCTGGCCAACTCGCGCTGAGGTCATTCAGGCTACGCAAGCAACATTGATATTTGTAATTATGACAGTTATCTTTTTGCTTATTGCAGATACTACCCTAGGTAATTTAATTGGTTTAATCCTCTAAGGACGTTTATGAGTATCGAGTGGTATGCCGTTCACACCTATGTCGGGCATGAAGAAAAAGTAAAAGAAAATATTATGAACCGTGCTCGTTCGCTCGGCATGCTTGATAATGTTTACCAAGTAGTCGTACCTTCAGAAGAAACGGTTGAACATGCTGGAGGTGGGCAAAAAGAAGTTGTAAAACGTAGGCTTTTTCCAGGTTATATTTTTGTTCAGATGGATTTAGGAGATAACCCGGAAGAGCCCAATGAAGCCTGGGAAGTTGTGCGTTATACGCCAGGTGTTACAGGTTTTGTCGGTACTGCAACAAGAGCAGTGCCACTTACACCAGACGAAGAAGCTCGTATGCTAGGCAGCCTAGGGATTACAGGTTCTAAGGAAGTGCCTAAAGTTAAAGTTAGCTTTAAAGTTGGAGATATGGTGCAGGTTACAGCCGGCCCCTTTTCTGATTTTACGGGGGTCGTTTCGGACCTAGACCCTGATAAAGGTAAAGTAAAGGTTCTGGTATCTATTTTCGGACGTGAAACACCTGTAGAACTTGATTTTTCTCAGGTTGTCAAATCTTAAGTATTTATTCGTAAGCTAGCGTAATGACCCCAAAGTCGCCAACTTTAGGGGGAGCTAAGGAGGAATTATGGCAAAAAAAGTTGTAGGTATGGTTAAGTTGCAGTTGCCCGCAGGTAAGGCAACGCCAGCACCCCCTGTTGGTCCAGCTCTTGGTCAATATGGTGCAAACATTATGGAGTTTGTAAAGTCATTTAACGCTGCCACAGCCAATGAAGGCGATGCCATCATCCCTGTGGAAATGACGATTTTTGCTGATCGCTCATTTACTTATATTACAAAGACACCGCCTGCGAGCTATCTTATTCGTAAAGCTGCAGGTATTCCTAAAGGTTCAGGTGAACCTCATAAAAATAAAGTGGGCAAGCTAACTTGGGAACAGTGCCTCGAGCTTGGTAAGCAAAAAATGTCAGATTTAAATGCTAATGATGTTGAGGCTGCCGCCAAAATTATTGCAGGTACAGCTCGTTCGATGGGTGTTAATGTCGAAGGGAAACCTAGCTAATGGCACACGGCAAGAGATATAACAACTTAAAAGAAAAAGTTGATTCTAGTAAAATCTATTCTGCTGCTGAAGCTGCCAGTTTGGTAAAAGAACTAGCAACAGCTAAGTTTGATGAAACGATCGAAGCACATTTCCGTTTGGGTGTTGATCCACGTAAATCAGATCAAAATGTTCGTGGAACTGTAGCTTTACCTCACGGTACAGGTAAGTCTGTACGTGTTGTTGCTATTACCCAAGGTGAAAATATTGCTGTTGCTCAAGCTGCCGGTGCCGATTTTGCTGGTGGACAAGATATGATTGAAAAAATCCAGGGTGGCTGGTTTGATTTTGATGCTGTTGTAGCAACGCCAGATATGATGGCGCAACTTGGCGGTAAGCTAGGTCGTGTTTTAGGCCCTAAGGGCTTATTGCCTAACCCAAAAGCTGGAACAGTAGGGCCCAATATTGCTGAAATTGTAAGCGCGCTTAAAGCTGGTCAAATTGAGTTTCGCTCTGATAAAACAGGTGTGGTACATGCACCTATAGGCAAAGCCAGCTTTGACGCTGAGAAATTGAGTGAGAACCTCAAAGCCTTGAAAGTTGCTTTGGAAGCAGCAAAGCCTGAGACATCAAAGGGTACCTATTTGCGAACCCTATACCTTAGCTCAACGATGGGGCCAAGCCTTAGGGTCAATATCTAGAGTTCTCTTAAGAGGTAAGCTTACCTCTTTATCGTTAGCACCCCGGTGCATAGCACCTTTTTGGCGTTGGAGACAGCAGGGGCTTGCCAAGCTTAAAGATCCTGCCGAGGCGTAGAAAGGATGAGCGTAATCAAGGTTATGACTCGTCTGTGCTTCGCGGTTGACTAAATTTTGCCTAAGTTTGGGCATTTAGTATGTTTTAGATAGTCATTAAAGAAAGGTTTCTATGGCAAATCCAAGAAATGCTGCTTCTCTAGGCGAGTTAAAAGAACTCATGGGAGATGCAAAAACCTTCTTCTTGGTTAATTACCAAGGCCTTTCCGCTGGAGAACTCAATAAGTTGCGCGCTAAGCTTCGTGCTGTAGGTGCGCAACTCCTAGTTGCTAAAAACACCCTGATAAACGTGATTTTGAAAGATCACGGGGCAGATGAATTTGGTGAAATTTTAAGTGGTCCGACCGCTCTTGTTTTAATCGGAAATGACCCAGTTGCACCTGCAAAGGTTTTAACTGACTTTGCCAAAGACAACCCTAAAGAATTGCCTGCTGCTAAAGGCGGAAGGCTACAGGGGAAATTAGTTGTTGCTGAAGAGCTTAAGCGTATTGCTAAATTACCAGCACGAGATCAGCTCTTGAGTGAGCTTTTGGGTGTACTACAAGCACCTTTGCAACAGCTTGTTGGTGTACTTGAAGGTCCCCAGCGGAATATAGTTGGTGTTTTACAAAATTACTCAGATAAACTTAAGGAGGAAAACTAATGGCATTTGATAAAGAAGCAATGATTGAACAGCTTAGTGGTTTGACCGTTTTGGAGCTTGTGGATTTGGTCGAAGGTTTAAAAGAAAAATGGGGCGTAGAAGCTGCCGCTGCTATGCCTGCTGGTATGATGATGGCTGCTCCTGCTGCTGGCGAAGCCGCTGCTGCTGCTGAAGAGCAGACCGAGTTTACGGTAAGCATTAAAGATGCAGGTGCTTCTAAACTTCAAGTTATTAAAGTTGTTCGCGAAATAGTTAGCGGTTTAGGTCTGAAAGAAGCCAAAGAACTAGTTGAGTCTAATGGCGTTGTTAAAGAAGGCGCTAACAAAGAAGAAGCCGCTTCAATTAAAGGCAAGCTCGAGGCTGTCGGCGCAACCGTAGAAGTCAAATAGGTTCTAACGGGGTGCATTAGGTATCACCTTTAAGGTGATACCTACCCTATTTTAAGGGTAAGCTGGCTTACGCAAGTATTCATGTAAATGGTGTAGTTTTAGAGGCTGAGTATTAGATGGTAGCTAGCCTAGGAGGTGAACCATCACGGTCTATTTGTGGTGCAAAGATCAAGGTTTTATCCCCGAGCATTTAAAATACATTGACCCTAAGGTCTTCGATTGATATATTTTGTAGTTAAAATCCATATTTTCGGTTAGTGTACTGGTCCCATTCCAGTCACGTTCTTGTCATGTTTCATTTTCATTTAAGGGGTGAAAATGCGAAAAATAGAAGCTTTTGGTAGTATTCAAGAAGTTATTGACCTACCCAACCTTACCAATATACAGATTAAGTCATATGAAAAGTTTTTGCAACGTCATCTATCTTCACCAGAAAGAAAAGATGTTGGCTTACAAGCTGCCTTTAGGGAAGTTTTCCCGATTGACGAAACCGAAAGAGGACGTCAGGCTGGCCTTGTCTTAGACTTTTTAGAATATACTCTGGCAGAGCCTGAGTTTTCACCTGAAGAGTGTCGTGAGAAAGATTTAACTTATCAAGCAGGCTTATTTGCAAAATTGCAACTAGTTCATAAAGATACTGGCCTGATTAAGGAAGACCAAGTTTTTCTAGGTGATTTGCCAATCATGACTGAGAATGGCTCCTTTGTTGTCAATGGGGCTGACCGCGTTATTGTTTCGCAAATTCACCGTTCTCCTGGTGTTTATTTTACCAGTAGTCCAAGAGGCGTAGGTAAGGTTTATACGGCGAGCATTATTCCGATGCCAAAGCGCGGACCCTGGATTGAAGTTGAATTTGATAATAACAACATCCTTTGGATGAAGGTTAATAAGCGTAAATTCTTATTCTCACTCATTTTGCGTGTTTTTGGCATGAATGATGAGCAAATAAGAGATTTGTTTAAAGGTCATGAATCTCTGATTGAAGGCACGCTCGAGAATGATGACTCTAGTAATGCCAATGTCGACGAGGCACTACTGCGCCTGTTTACCGTTTTACGTCCAGGGGATCCACCAAAGGTAGATAAAGCTACTAATTATCTCTTTAGCTTACTAGCAGATACCAGACGCTATGATTTAGGTGAAGCTGGTCGCTTTAAGATGAATTCGAAGCTCGAGCTTGAGCATACGTCTAGTACCTTGCTTGGCTTTGAAGATGGAAAATTTATTGACTATGGCCTGATTCCTACCTTGCAATACCTCATTAATTTGCAAGCAGGTGCTGAAGGTTATACCGAAGATGATATTGATCATCTGGGAAACCGTCGTATTCGTACGGTAGGTGAACTGGTTGCCGATCAAATTCGTGTGGGCTTGGGTCGTATGGCAAGGGGCGTTCGCGAGCGTATGCTTTTAGGTGACCCTGACGCTGCCACCCCTCAAAAATTGGTCAATAACCGTCCTATTGTGGCGGCCTTAAGAGAATTCTTTGGTCGTAGCCAGCTTTCACAGTTTAAAGATCAGGTTAACCCTTTATCTGAGTTAAGACATAAGCGCCGTATTTCGGCACTTGGACCGGGTGGTTTAACTCGCGAGCGTGCTGGTTTCGATGTTCGCGACGTGCACCGTACCCATTATGGTCGTATTTGTCCAATTGAAACGCCTGAAGGTGCCAACATTGGCCTTATTACTTCTTTGGCAAGTTTTGCCAGAGTAAATGAGCTTGGTTTTATTGAAGCACCCTATCGTCTAGTTAAAGATGGAAAAGTGACGAATGAAGTCATCTATATGACCGCGCATACTGAGGATAAATACATAATTGCGCAGGCCAATACGCCATTGAAGGATGATGGCAGTTTCTCAGTTGATTTGATTGTGGCGAGAAACCTCGGGGACCCTGTTTTTGTAAGCCCTGAAGAAGTCGATTATATGGACGTTTCGCCTAAGCAAATTGTTTCTGTGCCAACTTCGCTCATTCCTTTCCTCGAGCACGATGACGCTAACCGCGCCCTGATGGGTTCAAACATGCAGTCGCAAGCCGTTCCTCTTATCATGACGGATGCACCTTATGTAGGCACTGGTGTTGAAGAGCGCGTGTCTCGAGACTCAGGCACGGTTATGCTTTCTCAGGTAGCAGGTGAAGTGACTTATGTTGACGCTAAGCAAGTCATCATTACGACGGAAAAAGGCGTAGACCACGAACATTTTCTAACCCGCTTCCAAAGATCAAACCAAAATACCAATGCAGACCAGAGACCTATTGTCCTCAAAGGGGATAAAGTCGTTGAAGGTCAGGTCATTGCTGATGGCCCTGCTTCACAAAATGGTCGTTTAGCACTTGGTAAAAATATTCTAATTGCGATTATGCCTTTTGATGGTTATAACTTTGAGGATGCCATTGTTCTTAGTGAAAAGCTAGTACGCAGGGATGTATTTACAAGTGTCCATATTGAAAAATATGAAAAAGAAGCAAGAGATACCAAGTTAGGCCCTGAAAAAATCACAAGAGATATTCCTGGTTTGTCCGAGGCGGCACTGCGTGATCTTGATGAAGATGGCGTGGTTCGTATTGGCGCTGAAGTAAAACAAGGCGATATCTTGGTTGGACATACTAGTTTTAAAGGGGAAACAGAACCCACCCCTGAAGAGCGGCTCCTGAGAAGTATTTTCGGCGAAAAGGCTCGAGAAGTAAAAGACACCAGTTTGCGTGTGCCCCCTGGTGATGGCGGCATTATTTTGCGTACCGTCAGATTTAGACGGGGTGACCCAGGTGTTGAGCTTAAACCGGGCGTACAAGAAATGGTTCGGGTTTATATTGCTCAAAAACGTCGTCTGATTGAGGGTGATAAGCTTGCTAACCGTCACGGTAACAAGGGCGTTGTTGCAAAAATCTTGCCACCTGAAGATATGCCTTATCTTGAAGATGGTACCCCCGTTGAATTGGTGTTTAACCCACTAGGGGTTCCTTCCAGGATGAACCTTGGGCAAATCCTTGAGACCCATCTTGGTTTTGCTGCTTATAAATACGGTGTTTCTTATGTCACTCCAGTATTTGATAGTGCCACCGAAGAAAATATCAAAGGACTTTTGGGAGAAGTCTCCGAGAAAGAAATAGCAGAGCGTAAAGAATCAGGTGACACTGTGGATTTACGCGAAGCCAAAGTGCTCGAGCGTGCTGCCAAGCTTGGGGTTGTTGCGAATGATTTAAGCATCGAAGATGCCCAGCGCTCGATTTTACGCTCAGGTAAAACCGTTCTTTATGATGGTCGATCAGGTGAGGCAATTGCAGCCCCAATTGTTGTGGGTGTCATGTACGTTATGAAGCTTTACCACATGGTTGAAGATAAAATGCATGCACGTTCAACAGGTCCTTATTCACTGATTACTCAGCAACCTTTAGGCGGTAAAGCGCAATTTGGGGGTCAGCGTTTGGGTGAGATGGAATGCTGGGCCCTTCAGGCTCACGGTGCCGCTTTTACCCTGCAAGAAATGCTAACCATTAAATCAGATGATATTGATGGCCGTAACGCCGCCTATGAAGCTATTGTAAAAGGTAATGATGTGCTCGAGCCCACCATTCCAGAATCCTTTAAGGTGCTTGTTAAAGAGCTTCACTCCTTGGGACTGGATGTCCAAATCTTAGACTCGAGCGACCGCGTTATCAACATCTTTGATGAATCAGGACGGGGTAAGTAGTGATTCAAAGAAGTCAGATGAAGTACTTAAGCATTAATCTTTACTTGCTGAAGGGATTAAGATGAGAGAATTTGATAAGGTACAAATCAAAATCGCTAGCCCGGATCAAATTCGTGGCTGGAGTTATGGTGAAGTTACCAAACCAGAAACTATCAATTATCGTACGCTCAAGCCAGAGCGCGATGGTCTATTTGATGAACGCATTTTTGGACCTGAAAAGGACTATGAATGTGCTTGCGGTAAATATAAGCGTCAACGTTTTGAGGGTAAAACCTGCGAGCGCTGTGGTGTTGAGGTTACCAAGTCAACAGTGCGCCGCTACCGTATGGGCCATATTGAATTGGCGACCGCCTGCGCCCATATTTGGTATGTCAAAGACATACCAAGTAAAATTGGAGCGCTTTTAAATCTATCCACCAGTCAGCTCGAGCAAGTTCTTTACTTCGCCAAATACGTTGTCACTGACCCAATGGGCGCACTCAAGGATGGTCGGCCGTTAAGACGTGCTGATCTCTTAAGTGATGACGAGTACCGCATGCTCCGCTATGGTCGTCAGGATACCTACACCGTTCCAGCAGGGGAAGATGCGGTTATTGCGGATGGTGAGGCGGTTGAAATGGGTCAGCAGCTTGCCAAAGGTGTGAAATCTAAGATTGCTGGGATTGCTCAATACCGCTTCCCAAGAAAACTCATTTTTGATTATCAAGAAGCTCGAGAAGCTAATTTTGTGCTTGCTGCAAGCAGCTGGATTGAAGAATCAAGCTATGCAGGTGGGCAACCTTTTGCCGATTTAGATGCAGACCTTGAAATAAAAGCAAGTGCTGAAGGTGTTGTTGAACTTATTCCAATTGGTAATGAGGGTGGCGTTCTTAATATTCGTGATGTTGACGAAGATAAGGTTACCGCGACTTATTTCATTCCTAAAGGTTTAGACCTTGAAATTGGCGATGGTGAATTTGTTGAAGCAGGGGCTTTATTGGCTCGAGCTGCCTCAGGTAGCAAGCTAAGTATTCCTGCTGAAGCAACGGTAAAAGTCGAGAAGAATAAAAAGCGCAGTGGTAATATGGAACTTAGCCTGGTTGTTAGCTGGGCTAGGCAAGAAATTCATGATATTAACCCCACCATGCATGTACTTGTTGGTGATGGTTCTGAAATTTATGCAGGTCAAAAAGTTGTAGGCGCAATTGACGCGGCTCAAGAAATTGTGGCTGCCGCCGATGGTCAAGTGCATTTAGGCCAGCCTGCCAGTATCATTGTTTCACGTGCGCGTATCTATCCTTATCAAGACGAACCAATTGTCGTTAACGGTGATAGGGTTATGCCAGGCGATGATTTGGCCGATGATGGTGGCGTTAAGTCTGATATTTCAGGTCGTGTTGAAATTGACCTTGTACGCAGACAAGTTCGCCTTATTGAGTCCTACGATTTTGAAGCAAAAATGGGTGCTGAAGCTATTCGCGAGCTTCTTGACGCCCTTGATATGAGCATTCTTGAAAAAGAACTTGTGGACGAAATGGATAGCCCAAGTCGCCATAAGCGTGCCAAGGCTAGAAAACGCCTAGAGATTGTTCGTAATTTTATTGCTTCAGGCAATAACCCATCCTGGATGATTATGGATGTGGTGCCCATCATGCCGCCAGCGCTGCGCCCTATGGTTCAGGTTGAAGGCGGACGTTTTGCAACCAGCGATCTTAACGATCTTTATCGTAGATTGATTAATCGTAATAATCGTCTCAAAAAACTCATGGGCCAAGGTGCGCCAGAAATGATCGTGCGTAACGAAAAACGCATGCTTCAGGAAGCTGTAGATGCGCTTATTGATAACGGTCGTCGTGGTGCTGCCGTTGTTCACCCAGGCAGTGATCGCCCATTACGCTCCTTAACGGATCTTTTAGGGGGTAAGCAAGGTCGTTTTAGACAAAACCTATTAGGTAAGCGCGTTGACTACTCAGGTCGCTCTGTGATTGTGGTTGGGCCTCAGCTCGAGCTGCATCAGTGCGGTGTGCCCAAACGTATGGCCCTAGAGTTATTTAAGCCTTTCCTCTTTAAAACTCTAGAAGAGCGTGGGGTTGTCTCAAACATTAAGAGTGCTCGTAAACTCTTAGAGCGGTACCGTGACACCCGTGACGAAATATGGGATGCACTTGAAGAGGTCATTCAAGAGCGCGTGGTTCTCTTAAACCGTGCGCCGACCCTGCACCGTTTAGGGATACAAGCTTTTGAACCCGTGTTGGTAGAAGGTCAAGCTATTCAGCTTCATCCGCTCGTGTGCGAAGCTTTTAATGCCGACTTTGACGGTGACCAGATGGCTATTCACGTGCCTCTTTCGGTCTATGCCCAAGCTGAAGCACGTTTACAAATGCTTAGTGCGCATAACCTGATGTCACCTGCTCACGGTAACCCAAATGTTCAGGCCAGCCGCGACATTATCTTAGGTTTAACTGTGCTTACCGAGGTTTACCGCGGTGGTAAAGGTGAAGGTCAAAAATTTAAGACCGTTGAAGCTGCTCTTAAGGCTCTGGATAAAGGCGATATCGACCAAAACTCTAAAATTGAAATCGCTGGCAAAGTCACCACTGCTGGAACGCATAAATACCGTTATAGCAATGCTGATGAAGCCTTGCTTGCTGTTGAGCGCGGTGAAGTTGACATGCAAGATCATGTAACTGTCCGTATTGCGGGTGAACTGACTGAAACCACCCCAGGTCGTGTCTTTTTTGCACGTTTGGTAAGAGAAACCTTGCAAGAGGGTGGCGAAGTACCGGCATCGCTTATTCGCTATGACGCAACCTATGCTAAAGGTGAATTGCGTGACCTTGTTACCAGTTCATTTAAAATGCTGGGTATTGAGCGTACGGCTAAGCTTCTTGATGGTCTTAAGCGCTCAGGTTTTGAACTTTCTACCACTTCAGGCATTACTATTGGTATTGATGATGTAGCTATTCCGCCGAAGAAAAAAGAACTTCTGGAGCAAGCACAAAAAAGGCTCGAGCAAATTACCGAAGCCTACGAAATGGGCTTTACCACCGATTTAGAGCGTAAAACCCAGGTGGTTAAACTTTGGGGTGACACGACTGAAGAAGTCAAAGAAGCGGTCTTTTCTCACTTTAAAAACACCATGCCCCTTAACCCGCTTTACATCATGGCGCAGTCTGGTGCAAGGGGTAACCCACAACAGATTCGTCAGCTAGCCGGTATGCGTGGTCTTATGGCTAAGCCATCAGGTGAAACCATTGAATTGCCGATTCGCGCGAACTTCCGCGAAGGTCTTAATGTGCTTGAGTACTTTATCTCGACCCACGGTGCCCGCAAAGGGGGCGCTGATACGGCGCTTCGTACAGCTGACTCAGGTTACTTAACCCGTAAACTTGTAGATGTTGCTCACGAAATTGTCATTCGTGAAGAAGACTGCGGTAGTGCCGAGTACCTAGACATTCCTTTCTTTGACGAGCAAGGTCGCTTGCGTCCTCAGGCTCAAGTAGAAATGTCTATCTATGGTCGCACCCTTGCTTTAGACTTTGATATTGCTGACTTTAGCTTGCCTGCGGGTTCGATTTTAAGTAAAGAAGATGTTAATGCCATTTATGCCAGAGTGAAAGCTCAAGACGCCTCTGCCGATGACATTATTCGTACGGTAGAATTGCGTAGCCCACTGACTTGCCAAACGCCTGTTGGTGTCTGCCGTAACTGTTACGGTATGGATATGTCAACCATGCGTAAGGTTGGTTTGGGTGAAGCCGTTGGGGTCATTGCTGCTGAGTCTATTGGTGAACCGGGTACTCAGCTCACTATGCGTACCTTCCACACAGGGGGTATTGCAACAGGTGGCGATATTACTCAAGGTCTGCCAAGAGTTATTGAACTGGTGGAAGCTCGTAAACCAAAAGTACGTGCCATTATCTCTGAACTTGATGGGGTAGTTAGTGTTGAGGAAGATGATGAGCGTATCCGCATTACTGTAACCAGTGATGATGGTGAATTTAGCAAATCTTACCGAGTTGATAAAAATATACGCGTACTTGTAAGAGATGGTGTTCAGGTCGAAGCAGGGCATCAGCTTACTCGGGGCGCTATTAACCCTCATGATTTGCTCGAGTCAAAAGGCCCTGATGCCGTTAGGCATTATCTGGTTGAAGAGATTCAGCGCGTGTACCGTGGTCAGGGCGTAAGTGTGCATGATAAGCATATTGAAACCATTGTTCGGCAAATGCTGAAATATGTAGAAATCTTAGAATCAGGGGATAGTACCTTACTCGAAGGGCAAACCGTTGAACGCTTTGATGTTGAGCAGGTGAATAACCAGCTCGAGCAAGAAGGCAAACAACCCGCTGCCTGGAAACCGCTGCTCTTAGGCATTACTAAGGCTAGCCTATCAACCAAGTCATGGCTCTCAGCTGCTAGTTTCCAGCATACGACCCATGTTCTTACGGAAGCTGCTGTAAGTGGTAAAGCCGATGACCTTTTAGGTCTTAAAGAGAATGTAATTTTAGGAAGACTTATTCCAGCAGGTACCGGGCTTAGTGCCATCAGAGAAACCTATGTTGCTGATGAAAACATGCTCGAGCGCCGCAAATCAATGCCAGCTGCTACATCTGGGATTGGCTCAGCTAGCGAGTCCAGACCCGAAGCTTAAATCTTTAAGGGCAGCCTTGGCTGCCCTTTTTAATCATGATTCTTGCCTTTGATCCAGGTAAAAATATAGGTGTTGCCCAGGTTTCTTTAACTGGGCAACTTCTTTATCATGAAATCATTACCTTTGAAATGCTAAAAGACTTTCCCATTGCTAATGATCTGAACATCCTGATAGGAAAAGGTACAGGGGCAAAGCGCTTAACTGAGGTTTTTGACGAACGCCAGCTTGACTATCATTTGATTGATGAAACAGGAACCTCACTTGAGGCGAGAAAGCTTTATTTTAAAGATCATCCACCTAAGGGTTTAATGCGTTTGCTACCTGAAAGTTTTCGTAGCCCACCAGAGCTTATAGATGATTATGCAGCTTTTGCTATTGCGCTACGTTATTTAGCCCAAACGACAACCGCTCGAGACTAGCTCGAGCGGTTTAATTTTCTGAGTTTATAAAGATAATTCTAGCAAATCTAAGGGTAAAACGAATAAAACAAAACGAAATACAAATTAGTTGAGTTCGTTGTCGTCCTCAACGTTCATCATGGTTCTGGCTTCTTCAGGCGTAATTTCTAAGACAGCACTAATTTCACCGGCAAGAAGTCTTATGGCTCTACGGTAGGCTTGACGGTCAAGATCAGGAAGGCCACGCTCGATGTCCCAGCGGTGTAATTCACTCCCTAAGGTTGCAATCTGATAGGGATCCCCACTCGTTAAAATTTCAGTTACTTTACGGTGTCTGGCAGCCCACTGTTTGGGCAAATTAACCCGACCATTATTGAGACGCTCAATTACGGCATTGACCTCTTCGCGCGTTAAAGCAGCTCTTAAGCCAGCTTCGCGTGGAGAGTTGACGGGTACATAGGCTCTTGAAGTACCGTTAGGAAAATCAACTTGATAATACTGAAACTCTGATCCTGCTACTTTGCGCGTCATTGTTCCCGAAACAATGCCAACACCATAAGGCGGCAAAACAACCTGGTCACCACTTTTGAAACTCTTTTGTATTTCTTTCATAAGCTCCCTTCCCTCTCAGGGTAGTGAAGTTGGCACAGAAAAACCATGGAACTCCCACCACCCCACTAAGAGGTGCTAATAGAGTTGAAGATTAACTGGGTTTTTCTGGGAGGTGTACCGACAATAGGTAGAGTAGATGTCGATCACGTTCACGTGAAGTAGTGTAGCAGAAATTGTGGAATTTTGCACCCCCTAAAAATAAATAGCGGGTTAGAGCGTAATCATAAAGTTGGGTCGGCAGCCATTTTAAATCCAGTTAGTAAGATTGAATAACTGTTATCAAAAAACGGATAACTGCTATCCGAGTTTAAAGAGCTCGAGCCAAAATTTTACCCAAACAAGGCTCGAGCTTTTAACCACCCGAAAGACCCTTCCTACTTCTCTAAGGTATCTCTCCAGCTATAGTCGGGATTAAAGCCAAGCTCATTTTTGGCTTTCTGGTTAGAAAGTAAAGTGCCATATTCCTCAAGAGGGCCGCGCACAGGAACCTTGGGGAAAAGCTCTTGCATCAAATCTCTTGAGGGTCGGTTCATCACGGTATCGTTGGCAGCAACAATATAGTTGTTTGAACCACTTACCTGCGCAGTTAAACTTTTGCGGCAAATTTGGGCGACGTCACGTTCATCAATATAACCCCATAAATTCCACTTGCGCGCCTTAATATCTTTCCAGCAGGTTTCGGGAAACGCTTTATAAATATCAGGATTTAAGATATTGGAAAAGCGTAAACCAATAAAAGGAATGCCTGACCAACGGCTAAACTGGGCTGCCATTTCTTCTGTAACTACTTTAGAAAGGGCATAAGAGCTTTCTGGGTGGGGGAAATGCTCCTCATCTACAGGGGCGTAAAGAGGAGGGGTATCAAAGGGGAGACCGAGGGTAGTTTCACTGGAGGCCCAGATAACCCGCTCGAGCCTTAAGTCTGTAGCTGCTTGAAAAATGTTGTAGTTCATGCTGGTATTATCGACAAAGGTTTTAGCTGGGGGGTGGATCTCAGGGGCAGGAATATTGGCCATATGAATAACGCTACTGGCACCTTTTAAAATCTCATAGGCTTGACCTAAGTCGGTTAGATCAGCCTGGAGATAAGGAAAGGACTGACCACTTCGGGGCAGCATATCGACACCCAAGACCTTGTAATCACGTTCTAAAAGATCTTTAACAATAGCTTTACCCGCTTTACCGCTCGAGCCTGTAACTACAATCATAGTTAACCTCAATTCTTTAGTCTAAGTAAGTTCCGTGAATTGCCCATCTGTCTTTAATCTAACCATCTTTAAACTATTTCTAATGTTTCAAAGGTTCACAGAAAATTGCATTTACTAATGTTAGTTGATACTTACGTAAGTGAATGCTAAAATAAAAGTGTGGACTTAATAATTAAAGCTATTAATGAACCCAATCGTCGTGCCATCCTTCAATTAGTAGCTTTTGACAATTTAAGCGCAGGAGAAATTGCCGAACATTTTAGCATTACTCGATCGGCAGTTTCGCAGCATCTTGGGGTCTTAAAAGAGGCAGGCTTAGTAACTGAAAAACGTTTAGGAACTAAGCGATTTTATCAGACACGTCCTGAGAGTTTTCGGGAACTACGAGATTTTCTAGACTCGTTTTGGGATGAAAAGCTTTTAAAACTGAAAACCATTATTGAATCAGCCGAGGCTAAAAATTGACGGAAGTGGTAAAAGAAATTTCAATTCGAGCTAAACCAGAAACCGTATTTGCATATTTCACTGAGGTGGACAAACTGCTTTTATGGCTAGGCATTGAGGCAAGGCTCGAGCCTAAAATTGGCGGGATATTTCATGTAACCATTAGTGGAGAGCGAAAAATTCGAGGAGAATACCTAGAAATCCAGCCTCACTCTCGACTTCTTTTGTCTTGGGGCTGGGAGGGTAGAACGGATGTACCACCTGGTTCGACCAAGGTAGAATTTATGTTTTATTCCGTACCTGAAGGCACTTTAGTTCGGTTAAGGCATTATGATTTGCCAGAAGATGCGATGCCCTTACATGCCAAAAGCTGGGAGCACAATTTGCCACGGTTGAAACTTCAAGTAGAGGAAAAAAGTAGCTAACGCAGTTAGGTTACAGGAGGAAGCTAAGATGCAAGGGAAAATCATTGAAGAGCTATTAACGCAGGCAAGTATAGAGAAGCCTTGGCAACTAAAAACAGCCAGTGGAACATCTGAGTATCTTATGTACCCTCAACCAGCCAGCGAACCACCATCGCTGGTTTGCGTAGTTGGAAAGACTGAATTACGCTATCAGTTGCGTTGTCTAGAAGATTGCCATGCGATGCTAAAAGCCCATGGCGATTGGATGTTATTAGGAAGTGCTGATGAACAAAAGCCTGCTGCTGCGGGTACTTTGGAAGCTTGGGCGAGATCAGCAGAGAATCCAGTTGCTGGTTGGTATGGACTTAAAAAAGGTCTGAGAGGACGTTTTGCTATGTATGTTCCGCCTCTTATGGAACTGCTTGGTTTGGTGGAGCTCGAGCATAATGCTAAAAACAACCGTGTGCGAGCAAAGTAGCTGAGGTCTAAGTATGATTAATACAATTACGCCTAATGGTCTTTCAACTAAGTCTAAAACTCTGTTTCAAATGGCTTACGGGGTTGGCATTACTATAAATGCTAAACCAGAACATATCTGGTCATTCCTAACTAATGCCGAAGGGTTTCCGCGCTGGAATTCAACCATAAGCAGTATAAAAGGCAAGATTGCCCTGGGTGAAAAAATTGAACTTCAAGCACGTATCGCGCCAGAGCGTATTTTTAAACTAAAAGTTAGTGAGTTTGTACCTGGGCAAAGAATGGTCTGGCGAGACGGGTCTGCGCCGATGTTTCAAGGGGTACGCACTTTTATATTAAAAGCTAAGGGAGATAAAGCTACAGATTTTTTCATGGAGGAAAGATTTTCTGGTCTTATGCTGCCCTTAATTGCCAAAGCTCTGCCCGATTTTGGAGAGGCATTTGAAGATTATGCCAAGGATTTAAAGCGCGAAGCTGAAAGAGTTTAGATTCTTATCTGGCTTAAATAGGTGACGCTTAAGCGAAAAGTTGAAACCACCTCAAATTAAGTTTTCCCTTTACAAGCGGCCCTTGCTCATGTAAACTCAACTTAAGATGTTGATTTACTCAACAACTCAAGCGGCAATTTAGGCGATACCCTTTTAGGTGTATCGCGTTGATAATGACCTGCCTTCTGGCAAGGTCGTTTTTTTATTGCTAAGCTAACTCGTTTCCATTTTTTCTTGAACTTTAGAAAAGGTGCGACTGGATACGAGAAAAGAGAAACTGAGTAAGTCGATTACTATTTTGTAGAATAGCAAGTTGACTGTTTTGTCTAGGAGTAGTGAAATGATTGACCCTAATGATGTTAGGCAGAAGTACCTAAAGTTTTTTGAATCAAAGAAACATTTGATTTATCCTTCTGCATCTTTAAAAAGTGAAGATGCTGGCCTTTTATTTAGTGTTGCTGGCATGCAGCAGTTTAAACCTTATTTTCAGGGTGCTAAACCTATTTTTCCAGGTATTGAAGGCGTATGGCCTAGAGTTTCTACCTCACAAAAGTGTATGCGCGCTGGTGGTAAGGATAGCGATATTGAAAATATTGGGCGTACACGGCGGCATCACACTTTTTTTGAAATGCTGGGTAATTTTTCCTTTGGGGATTATTTTAAGCGTGAGGCTGCTCACTGGGCCTGGGAGTTTTTAACTTCTAAAGAATGGCTAGGGCTCGAGCGTGAGCGTCTTTATGTCACGGTCTTTCATGATGATGACGAGGCTTATGATATCTGGGTTAATGAAGTTGGCATCCCGAAAGATCATATGTCTCGTTGGGGTGAAGGCGAAAACTTCTGGCCTGCCAATGCCATTAAAGATGATCGTAGTGGTCCCTGCGGCCCATGTTCGGAAATTTTTTATGACCGTGGCCCAGACTTTGGTAGTCCTGATGAAACAGGCCCCAACACAGGTTCGGGTGACCGTTATACAGAAATCTGGAACCTAGTCTTTACCCAGTTTGACCTTAATGATGGTGTTTTAACGCCCTTACCGCAACAAAATATTGATACAGGTATGGGCTTAGAACGTCTTGTAACCGTAGTATCGGGCGCAAAAGATGCCTATTCAACCGAGATTTTTCAACCCACCATTCGCAAAATTGTGGAATTGACAAGTAAGCCTTATGAAGATTTAAAAAGCGTCGAGCACCGCATTATTGCTGACCATATGCGCTCGATTACCTTTGCCATTACTGACGGCATTATGCCTGGGAATGAAGGGGCTGGCTATGTCGTTAAGATGCTGATTCGCCGCGCTTCACGTCAGGCTTATAAACTAGGACTTAACGAGCCTTTTTTACATAAGATGGTTTCATGTGTGGTTGAATCCATGGGCAAAGCCTATCCGAGCATTGCTGAAGCTCAGGAGCGCGTGCAGGCCATTATTAAAAATGAAGAAGAGCAGTTTCTCAAGACGCTTGAGTCTGGTATTCGTCGGGTCAACAGTTTGTTAGATGAACTGGATGGCGACACCTTACACGGTGAAACAGCCTTTAGACTCTGGGAAACCTATGGTTTTCCCTTAGAAATTACTCGGGATATGGCTGAGGAACGCGATATTAAGGTTGATGAAGCTGGCTATAAACTGGCTCAAGCCAAGCACAGTGAGGTATCGGGTTCAGGTCAGGTTAAAAACGCTATGTTAGCTGCTACCAGTGAAGCGCTTGACAGCTTATTGGCTGAGTATGGGGAAACCCAATTCTTAGGCTATAACCAGATGACGAGCTCTGCAAAGGTGATTGGGTTAATTGAAGGTAAGCAGCTTAAAACAGAGGCTAGTGAAGGCTCGAGCATTCAAATTGTTTTAGAGCAGACCCCTTTTTACGCTGAAGGTGGTGGGCAAATGGGTGATTCGGGTAAGCTTAAGTGGCAAGGCGGTGCCGCTGTTATTTCGGGAACGCAAAAGAGCCCTCAAGGACTTTTTATTCATCAAGCAAAAATTTTGCGTGGCAAGCTTAACTCAGGTCAGCAGGTTGAGGCCATTGTTGACCCCGAGCGCAGAGAAACGCAAAAACACCACAGTGCTACCCATCTGCTTCATGCTGCCTTGCGCAGCGTACTGGGTACGCATGTGGCTCAGGCTGGTTCGCTAGTGACACCTGACAGACTTCGCTTTGACTTTTCCCATACTCAGTCTGTAACAGAGGCCGAAATAGCTCAAATTGAAACGCTGGTGAACCGCTGGATTCAGGCTGATTTTGCGGTTAACTGGAAGGTTGTAACGATTGCTGAGGCCAGAACGGCTGGCGCGATGATGCTCTTTGGGGAAAAGTATGGTGATAAGGTACGCATGGTCCGCATGGGGGATGAAGGCTCGAGCGTGTCTACAGAACTATGCGGGGGCACGCATGTGGCTCGGACAGGTGAAATAGGTAGTTTGTTTATTACTTCAGAAGAGGCTGTTTCATCAGGCATTAGAAGGGTAGAAGCGGTCACAGGGATGGCTGCGGTTATGTACAATCAGAGTTTACGCTCGAGCACGACCAGTGTTGCAAGACAATTAGGGGTCAAAGTTGAAGGTCTAGCAGAGCGCATTGAGAAACTGCAAGATGATCTTAAAGCCAGTCAGCGAGATAATGCCAGCCTGCGCGATAAACTTGCTGCTGCTCAGGTTTCAGGTGGTGCAAGTAGTGAGCTAAAAGAGGCGGGTGGGTATAGCTATGTTGCCAGTATTTTGGAAGGGCTTGACGCGACTGCCCTGCGCACTGCAGCCGATAATCTTTTACAAAAATCTAAGGCTGATCTTGTCGTGCTGGCAAGTGGT
>JAHEBB010000411.1 GCA_024642575.1 Trueperaceae bacterium
GTTCCTAAAGGAAGGTCATTCATAAGCAGACGAACCCACGCACCTAGTTGGCTCAAACACGAAGTGAAAAAAAGTCTGAGCGAACTCCGCCATCTCTTGCCTGGCTAACTTCACTTCACCAGGCTGACGAGGCTAACACTTAAGGCGCTTGGGTCTGGCGATTAGCCTGATTACGGGGGCTCGTCTGGTCAAGAACTACGTAACCCTTACCTGCGACCAGAAGAGTCAGGTAAGAGTTGTCTTGATTGTATAAAAGCTGGATGCCGCGTCCACTGGTCTTTCTGTGTGAAACTCGTCTCTGTAGTTGCGGTTCTGACGCGCTGAGCTGCGTTTTAAGCTTTGTTTTAAGCAAAACCATAGAATGGTCGGAGCTTGTGGTTTTGGGGCGGTGTGGCGCAGTTTTGGGCGTTTGAGTAGAGTTTAAATGTCGTTATACCTATTCAAAAAGCTTACGCATATCACGTCGCCCATTTAGAACTCGAGCCACTTCTATGCCTTCAGGAAGTTCTCGGTAAAAAATCAGGTGGCTTCCAACAGGAAACATTCTCAGACGGGGCGCTAGATCTTCTCGTAAGCGACCCATCTGTGGGAACAAAGCTAGATCCTTCATTTGTCCATGTAAACGGTCAATAAATTGAGTAGCCATCGCTTTATTATCTTCAGCAATATAAAGCCAGATAGTAATTAAATCTTCTTCGGCTTCAGGAGACTTACGATAAGACGCCATTAAAGAGGGTGACTTAATCGCCTTTCCGCTTCACTTACCAGCTCAGTGGTTGTTTTCTGCGAGTAAGTCCCCTGATCTAAGCTTTTTAAGCCTTTACCTACCTCTAGCTTAAACCACGCGGTTGTTTCTTCATCTTCTTCAAGCAGGGCTAGAGAATACGCAATAAACTGCTCAGGTGATTCAAATTGACCCGCATCAAGCAGCTCTTTAAGCTTAGTTTCCTGCTCCTGTGTAAGTGCAATCGTCATAGCTTGATAGTAGCACGAAGCTAGGGTTTTTCAAGCTTAGGTTGTTCTACAAATAGGGTCATTAAAGGCTCTAGGATTCGTTTTAAGCCTTGTTTTAGGCAAAACCATAGAATGGGTCAAAACTTGTGGTTTTGGGGCGGTGTGGCGCAGTTTTGAGCTTCACAGCCCTTTTCTAGTATCACCTCTTAGACGTTCAGGTTAAACTCAGATTTTTAGTTTATTTGACGTCAAATAATTTAGGTTAAATACCTATCTTAGCCTTGATAAAGCAATTTTTATTTGACGTCAAATATTTCTAATCACTTAAAAGCGCATTTATTTGCTTTTGCGTTTCGCGTAACGCTTCAAGTTCTTCTTCTTTAAAATCTTCACGTTTTGCCTGGGCTTGTTCTAAGCGCTTGCTTAAGCTTTTTGCGCTGCTCACAATCAGAGCATTGATAGGCTTAGACACTTTAGCCTGGACTTGAGTTTTCTTACCTTTGGCCTTTTTGCCTAAAGTAGCTTGCCTAGCTTCAGCCTCTTCTTTAATCCTGCGTATGTCACGCACAGTAAGACCATAGTCTTTGACGTCCTGCCACACGTCAGCTGGATTCTCATTACGCGCAATTTCAATCAGAAGGGAGCGGGTGACACGGGGATGTCTGCGAGCATCTTCTCGTACCGCTTCGGGCAGGGTATTGATACTTAAAGATTGACTAACCGCAACTTGCGACTTACCAATAATCTCCCCAAGCTCGTCTTGCGAATAGTTATGGCGCTCCATAATGTTACGCAAACTTTCCGCTTCTTCAATCGGATCTAGATCTTCACGTTGCAAATTTTCAATCAGCGCTAATTCATCCCGATTACCGTTTGTCAGGATGGCGTAAATGGTTTCGCGTTTAAGAATTTCATGAGCTTTAAAGCGGCGTTCTCCTGCCACGATAATGAACTTATCTTGCACTTCTGTATTAGCCATCACGGTAATCGGTTGTTGCAAACCATAGCGATCAATCGATTTCGCTAGGTTATTAAGCTCAAGTTCATCAAAATGTTTGCGTGGTTGGTCAGGATTGGGGGAGAGATCCTCAAGTTTTACCTCAAAAATACGTGGTAAGTCACCACTCGGACCAAACAACAGATCTTTTTTGTTTTTTAGTTTGTCACTAAACGAAGGCTTTTTTTTCATGGCGTCATCCATAAGTTTTGATGATATAGCTGGCAAGTTCGCGGTAGGCTTGTACCCCTGAAAGTTCAGGGAAGCGCTCAACGGCGGAGACCTGTTCATGCGCGGCCTTGTCAAAATTGGTGGAGCGTTCAATGGGTCTAAAGACTTTGATATCAGGTTCAAGGCCTTCTTTAAGCTCATTGAGATAAAGACGATCTTGCTCGAAGTTTGGGTTATGCACCGTTGGCAATACACCCATAATCTTTAAAAAAGGATTGACCTCACGGGTAACATCAAAAATGGTGGGTAACAAGAGTTCAATCCCACGCACACTAATGCGTTCTGTCTTGACTGGAATAAGTAGAAAATCTGCTGCCCCCATCGCGTTCACGGTTAAGAGCGATAGCGTAGGCGCACAATCAATCAGCACATAATCATAAAATTTAAGATTGTCATTAAGGCGCTTTTTAAGCATTGAGCCTGGACTGTAACTATCGCGCAAGATGATGTCAGCTTGGGCTAAGCGAATGGTTGAAGGCACAAAGGCAGGATGGTCTTGAGAAGCAGGTATTAATAGTTCACCGAGTTCTTTTTCACCTTTGAGTAAGTTGTAGACGGTTCTGTTTTCATCATCTAAATCAACGGAATCAAAGCCGTAGTAGTCAGTAAGGCTGGCTTGCGGGTCAAAATCAATACACGCAACTTTCTTACCTCCTTCAATTAAAGCTCGAGCCAAATTAATAACCGTCGTGGTTTTGGCAACGCCACCCTTTTGGTTAACGACAGCAATGGTTTTGGTCATGCGCTCATTATCACATGAAAATGTTTAAAAACAGAGGAAAGATATTTGACGTCAAATAAAACAAGGGAGAAGGCTTAGCTACACCGCCTTTTTGATTCACAACTGCAATTGTTTTTGCCATTAGTTTGTTTACCAAAGCATTAGAAACTGATGTCAATTCAGACATCTAAATTTTTTTGTGTATAGTTTGTTAGTTAGGACGTCCTAACTAAGGTTACTAATAAACTTTCTTTGATCCCGAATGCCCGCCAATATCAACCAAGTCAAGAATCTGCATTTCTTCTGTTTTATCACCATACCGCCAGATAATTCGCAAATCTCCTGTTACCGTGGAACTCATCGCAGGTCTACTATCGACATAAGCAATCACTTTATGGCTTGCCAACGTCGGGTCTTTTGGGTCAACTAACAAACGTTGGAGCAGACCATCAATTCTTTGTTCAAGGACAGTATCACGTTTTATCAGCTTGTTATATTTTCTTAGGAAAAGGCGGGTTGGAGAAAGAACAAAGGCCATAGATCAGGGCTTAAGCTTCGTCTTCTGCAACTTCTTTGGCGTAGGCTTTGAATTCATCAAAGTTCATCGCTTTAAGCGTTCCTGCCTTTTTTTCTCGTTCCAGCTCTTTAATACCTTCAGTTAAACTTTCTTGCTCTTCGTCCGTTAATTCAAGGGTAGGCAAGCCCTCTATCCAAGCTTGGCGCTCTTCTAGCTCAGCTTTGTACTCAAGTTCAGCTAGACCAAGCCGAAAGATCTCACTGTCACTCATAGTGGAGTAGCGATTTTGCAAACGTTTAAGGGTGCGCTCAACGTTTCCAGTAACTGATATTTTTACAACTGAGGCCATAATAGGTCTATAATGGCCTACTAAAGGCAAACTGTCAAGGTCTTATGGTTTTCATATCCTGATTCTAACGGCTGCACTTTTTAACTCAAAATAAGCCTATTAATTGTCACTACTGTTAAGAGAATAAGCGCTCAACCACAAGCTTTTTTTCCTTGACAGGCCCTCTTAATTTGAGACAATTAAGCTATGTACGAAACAGTTCAAACCAGCCCTTTTGAGCCCGTTTTTTATCAGGATGAAAACGGCACATTACAAGAGGACATCTACTATGTCGCTCTTGAAGAGGCCAGTTCTGACAATGACTAAGGTCTCTATTGAGTAATCGTTGTAGACCATCCATGTGGGCAGCAGCGGGCATGGTGATGAGGGTGGGTTCCGCCTCACGCGCAGGCCGTTCTTTGGCCTGCATGAAAGCGTGAGCAAAAAGAAAGCCCGCTTCGTGGCGGGCTCTCTTGACGCTTTTAGCGTCTGCGGTAGTATCGACCGTAGAGTCGATAGTTCAGCTTGCGAAGGCGTTCTAATTCAACGGCTCGTTTCCGACCTTCTTCGACCTGTGCGTCGATATTGGTGGGCACTAAGTCGCGTGTTTGGACGCGGCTTTTGTGTTGCTTGCTACGGGTGCTGTAGTAAAGCAATGCTTGCAAGCCTTGTAAGAAGTCGATCATGATTCATGATGCGTAGTTAGTGATAAAGCTGAGTTCGCTACGCACGAAGCTCGGGCAGTAAGCTACCGAGGGGGTCCCTGACCAGTCATACCCTGAGCCAGGCGAACGGGTTGACGGTTAGGGTCCTCGGTACACTGCGTAGAGCCGAGTGCATTTCTCGGAACGGTCGCTCTGCGAGATGGCGACGGGTTCGCGGGCGCCGCAAAGGGTGTGGTTCCTCAGCCAAAAAAGTGACCCACTTGCGAACCGAAGGAGGGATGAGCAACGGGTCACTTTCTTTGGGTTTGGCTCTCTTTTTTGAGAGCCCTAGCGCGGCGGGAGCCGCAAGATAAAAACCAAGCTCGCAAGCTTGGGGGTGGTTGGTTTATTGGTTTTGGTTGGTGGCACCGCAGGTATTAGACCCCGAGTTGTCGAGTCCG
>JAHEBB010000412.1 GCA_024642575.1 Trueperaceae bacterium
CAATAAACTCCGAAGGAGATTGAAACTCGCCTTATACGGTGGTAATGCTGGGATTATTCTGCCGAAACACCAATAAACTCCGAAGGAGATTGAAACAACTAGACTTATGGCACCAACCCTCCCCGCAATCCTGCCGAAACACCAATAAACTCCGAAGGAGATTGAAACTAGGGAATATTGGCTCTGGACTTGATTCCCTTTCGCGCCGAAACACCAATAAACTCCGAAGGAGATTGAAACTTGACTTTGGTCTGGGTCAATCCCCACATTCCAGGCCGAAACACCAATAAACTCCGAAGGAGATTGAAACTTTCACTTTCTGACCGTTATCCAAACCTCGAAACCGCCGAAACACCAATAAACTCCGAAGGAGATTGAAACTTTTGTTTCTCATGTGGTGTGCTTTTGTGCGCCGAAACACCAATAAACTCCGAAGGAGATTGAAACCCGTTGATCGTCTCGACGAAGCCCACCTAGCTGTCAAGCCGAAACACCAATAAACATTGAAATATTTACCGAAAATTGCCCAAAAAAGGCTTAAGGAGGTAAGGAATGACGCACGCTGAATTAAAACTAAGGGCTTTGCAAAATGAAAAGGTTCGTCAGGACTATGAAAACCTCAAACCTGAATACGGACTGCTTAGAGAAATGCTTAAGGCGCGTAAAGAAGCAGGCTTAAGTCAGGCAGAGGTGGCAGAGCGGATGGGTACCAAAGCGCCAGCAATCACCCGCCTAGAATCCTCTTTGACTTCGGGTAAACATTCTCCCTCCGTCGAAACCCTGCGCAAATATGCCGAAGCCGTGGGCTGTAAACTTGAGATTCATCTTGTCCCAGATTGACGATAAAGTGATAGCCTAAAAAAATGCAAGCCAAAGAGCAAACAAACACTTCAGATCGTCCCAATATTCTCTTGTACTGTACCGATCAGCAGCGATTTGACACGATTGGGGCATTGGCTAATCCTTATGTTCAAACCCCAACGCTAGATAAACTTGTAAAGTCGGGCGTTGCTTTTACCCAAACCTATTGCCAGAGCCCGATTTGTACCCCTAGCCGCTCGAGCTTTATGACAGGCATGTACCCAAGCCGTATTCATAACAACCGCAATGGCAATGAGTCATGGCCTAATCATCCGCCCCTTATTTCAAAACTTCTGGCAGATGCAGGGTATAGCTGTGGCCTGGTGGGTAAGTTTCATTTGCAAAGCTCAGGCCACCGCACAGAACCAAGGTTAAATGATGGTTACAGCTATTGGAAGTTTAGCCATGCACCCAGAGATGATTGGCAAACGGGTCATGACTATGCTGATTGGGTCAAGGCTAAAGGGGGCGATCTAAATGCGCTTCGTGCCAGCGATGAGGGTGTGCCAAGCGAGCTTCACCAAACAACCTGGGTTACCGACTGCGCTCTGGATTTTATTGAGGGGCAACCGGAGCCGTGGTTTTTGACCTTAAACCCCTATGACCCGCATCCGCCCTTTATCCCACCTAAACAGTATGCTGATCGTTTTGACCCTAAGATGCTGCCAGGGCCCCATTTTGAGGAAAGTGATTTGGCACAACAAGCAGCGCTAAAAGATGTTGCTTTTCAGACCCTTGCAGCCCACCCAGATAATTTTGAGGGCAAAAAACAACAAGCGCTTTACTACGCCATGATTGCCCAAATAGATGATCAGTTGGGGCGTTTGCTTGAGGGCATGGCAAGCTTAAATCAACTTGACAATACCGTAATTGTTTTTTGTAGTGACCACGGTGAAATGCTGGGTGATCACGGTCTCCTTTTTAAAGGTTGCCGCTTTTACGAAGGTCTGGTGCGTGTGCCTCTCATCTTTTCCTGGCCGGGTCATTTTATAAAGAATGAACAAAGGGACGCTTTGGTTGAACTGCTTGATATGTCAGCCACCCTTTTAGCTATTGCAGGCATTACAACACCAGAAGCTATGCAGGGAAAAAGCCTGCTGCCTATCTTAACGGGAGAACAGACCCTAGACCATCACCGTGAGTTTGTGCGCTGTGAATACTTTGATGCCCTGGATACCTCATTTGTACAGGGCAGTTTATCTTATGGAACGATGTACCGAAATCAGCGCTATAAACTTGTGCTTTACCACAGTCATGATTTAGGGGAATTATATGACCTTGATACTGACCCCTGGGAGCATCACAATTTGTGGCATGACCCAGAGCATCAAGCCTTAAAACACCAGCTTATGCAAGAAAGCTTTAATGCCACCATGATGCAAAGTATTGATTTGGGCAGCAAACGCATTGCCCCTATGTAAAACGATTAGCCCTAAACCTAGTTGAGCAAGCAAGTATAAAGTCTCTGGAATCTCACTGGAATAGCTTTTAGTAGGCTAAGTCTTAAGCATGGACTATCTGCCTATTAGCAAAGTAAATACCGTAGCCTTTTGCCCCAGACGCTACTACATTGAAATGCTGCTGGCAGATACCGAAACCAATCATCATGTAACCGAAGGTCAAACCCTGCATGATCGAACCAAACGTGTGGGTGAAGGCATCTGGGTCTGGCACGATGAATTGGGCTTAGTTGGCATTGTTGACCAGATCAAACAAGAAGGAGAGGAGCTGGTTATAACGGAATTCAAAAAAGGCTATCTAGCCGATCATAAAAGCGATCAGTTGCAACTTTGCGCTCTGGCGATGTGCTATGAGTACAGCTTTACAACTCCACAGGACTACGGCTATATCTACTACCACCAAACACGGCGTAAACAGCGCGTGGACTATACGCCTGAGTTAAGACACGAGGTTTATGAAGCGGTTGATCTTATGAAGCGGCTCGAGCGCTCAACAAGCTATCCGCCCATTACTGATAACCCCAACAAATGCAAAGGGTGCAGTGTCAAAGAAGCCTGCCAGCCAAGCCTCTTACGTAAAAAACCCAGCCACTGGAACCCCACTCTTTAATGGGAACCCTCTATGTTTTAGAGCAAGATGTCTATATCAGTAAAGATGGGGGTGTTTTAAAGGTAAGCCGTAGAGCTGGCCGAGAAAAACTGCTCGAGCGACCCCTGGCCCATGTAAGTGACATTGTCATCTTAGGTGACGCCGTTATAACCCCAGCTGCTATTTATGCGTGTACCGATCATGGAGCTAGTATTCACTACCTGAGTAGAACGGGTACCTATAAAGCACATATTGCTCCCATTGAAAACAAAAATGTTCCTTTACGCATCAAACAATATGAAGCTTACTTAAACCCCGACTGGAAACACCAGCTCGCCAAACGTTTTGTTGAAGGCAAACTGCATAACGCTATGGTTTTTGCCAAACGCGGTGGCGCAGATATTTCAGAGATGCAGGCCCTTAGCTCACCGATTGCTCGCTGCAATGAAACCGAAAGCCTGCGAGGCTTAGAAGGAAATGCTGCCAAGCTTTACTTTTCGCTGATTAAAGACCGCTTTCCTGAAAGCTTTGCGCTCGAGTCAAGAACAAGACGCCCACCCAGAGACCCAGCCAATAGTCTCTTAAGTCTGGCCTATACCTTTTTGGCTAAAGAATGCCAGTCAGCCATACGCATTGCAGGCTTAGACCCTTATATTGGCTTTTTGCACGAGGTCAAATATGGTCGCCCTGCCTTAGCGCTAGATCTTATGGAAGAGTTTCGCAGTATCCTCGCGGACTCGGTAACTTTAAGCCTCTTTAACCGCAACATGATTACTATCGAGATGTTTGAAGATACCAAGGGCTACCCAAGCCTAACCGATGAGGGCTTTAAACAATTCTTACGTGCCTGGGAAGAACGGTTAAACCAAACGGTTAACCATCCTTATCTCAAACAAAAGCTGGATTATCGGCAAATTCTGGTGGCTCAAGCCCGTATCTTAGGTAAACATCTTATGGCAGAACTTGACGAGTATTTGCCTTTTACAGTTCGATAAGCTTATGACCTACTATCTGGTTATTGCCTACGATACGCCCAGCGATAAACGAAGAACCAAACTGGTCAAACTTTTAAAGAACTACGGAGAAAGGCGGCAGTTAAGCTTATTTGAACTGAGAGTTAGTAAAGACCAGTTAGCCAAACTCAAGCAGAGCATTCTAAGGGTTGTTGATGAAGCCGAAGATACTCTGGCCATTTACTTCTTATCACCTGAAACCTTAAAGCGCACTTTTCGCATAGGACATGCTGAACTTAAGTCCTTAGAGGAGCCTGATTTTGTTTAGCGAGAACCTAAGTAGCCTTTACCCAAACCTAGCCTCAAACAAGGTAAAATGCCTTGTGAATAGGGAGAACTGCCTAACTCGAGCTAAGGAGGTCATCGTTGACGTGCTAGACGGAAAAACTCGCGCCGTGATGAACTCTAAGACCCACTCAACACCCATTTTAAGCATAGGTGCTCGCAAACCCAGCATTAAGTCCTTTGGTTATCATCTGTTATACTAATGCAGTCGAATTCGTAATAAACCTCGAAGAGGATTGAAACTGGTTACGAAACAATGAAGATATTCGCAAACTTGGTCGAATTCGTAATAAACCTCGAAGAGGATTGAAACTTTTTAATAAGCTGCTCCTCTACTGAAACGCCAAAGTCGAATTCGTAATAAACCTCGAAGAGGATTGAAACAGCTTCTCTTGCGCTGTTTCGATTGACTATGAAAAGTCGAATTCGTAATAAACCTCGAAGAGGATTGAAACTTTATTCCAGTAGTCGTTGGGGCATATGGGTCTTTGGTCGAATTCGTAATAAACCTCGAAGAGGATTGAAACAAAAACGTTGGGTCGAATTAGGCTCGAACTCCCAAGGTCGAATTCGTAATAAACCTCGAAGAGGATTGAAACAGGAAAATGCAAAGGCAGAAGTAGAAGCATACTTAGTCGAATTCG
>JAHEBB010000053.1 GCA_024642575.1 Trueperaceae bacterium
TTAGTGCTGGGAACCCGATACTGCAAATCGCCATGCGCTCTTCTTCCAAACCATTTCAGGCATTGGCAGTTATTCTGAGTGGCGCTTATAAAACTTACGGATTTAGCCTTAAAGAGTTAGCACTTTGCTGCGCTTCTCATGAAGGTTCAAAAGAGCATCTAGAGGTTGCCCAAGGTATTTTAGATAAACTTGGGCTTGACGAAAGCTTCCTTAATTGTGGCTCTCATTTACCAGGCGATAAAGGCTCGAGAGCGTTTCTTAAAGAAAATCATCAAGACCCTACGCCTATTTACAACAACTGCTCGGGTAAGCATTCAGGTATGTTGGCAGTTGCCAAGGCCCTAGGTGTTTCGCCTGAGCATTATGAACAGCGAGAGCATCCTGTACAGCAGCTTATTTTTGCGACAATAAAAGACTTAACTGGACTTAACGCTATTCCTTATGGGATAGATGGTTGCAGTGCCCCAAATTTTATTTTGCCCTTAGAGG
The DNA here is from genome assembly GCA_024642575.1 of Trueperaceae bacterium. Classification (GTDB taxonomy): domain Bacteria; phylum Deinococcota; class Deinococci; order Deinococcales; family Trueperaceae; genus JAHEBB01. Next base: position 490 of record JAHEBB010000053.1, read on the forward strand.
CTGCTGCCAAAATGTGGTCAACACTGGCTGCTCCTGAAACGGCTCCTAAGTATAAAGAGGCGCTCGAGACTATTTTTCGCGCCATGCAAGCTTACCCAGAGATGGTGGCAGGCGAAGGAGAAATAGACACGGTACTGATGCGTGCTATTCCAGGTTTGGCAGCCAAACGCGGGGCGCAGGGTTACTATGGTCTAGCTTTAAAAGACAGCAAGTATGGTCCTCTTGGCCTGGTACTTAAAGTTGAAGATGGTAATAGTGCTGCAAGAGAAGTTTTTGTCATAGAGCTGCTCGAGTTTTTAGGAGTGCTTGACCCTAACTTGGCTATGCCCTGGCGCAGACCTGAAATCAAAAACCACAGAGGGCTTGTGACAGGTTACTGGCAGGCTAGTCTATTCTAAAAGACGGTTCGCTTAAAAGCGTAGTAATCTGCTTGGTGACGCGCTTACTTTGCAACATCCAGGGATGCAGAAGTACCCAGAAGGGTTCACTGCATGCTGCATCTAAAACAGAACTTGAAGCAGGTAAAATCATAAGATCAAACGGGGTATGAAGCGATTTAAAGCGGTGTTTTTGCAGCCAGTCTTTATCGCCATTAAGATCATTAATGAAACTGCTATTAGGGCGTAAGTGCCGACCGCCTCGGTTCGTTTTAAAATAAGCCAAAACGCTACCTTTATGAGGGCTCGAGACGGTAATCAAGCGTTCAACCCGCTTGCTCCCACCCAGCCTTTGTAAATAGTAGCGGGCAATAAGACCGCCCATGCTAAAACCTAGCAAGTGAAAGCGCTCTTCCTTTACGTATTTTGCAATATAGTCATTTAGTTGTTCAGCGAGTTCATCTAAGCCTTTGTCTCCATTACTGGGGATAAGGTCGGGGGAGTAGACCTTAAAGCCTTTACTGTGTAAGTGTTTTTCTAAGGGTTTAAAGACCTTAGAGCTATCAAAAATGCCATGTACCAAGACAACGGTTTGGGTCATAAGCTTTAGGCTTGGGGTAAGGCTTTCGCAATATTGCTCATGCTGTTGGCTAAGTCGCGTACCCCAACTAACTCAGCTTGAGGATTGAGCGCTCGCAAAAAGGCTTCATCAGCGCCATCTGTACCTATGGCGATTAAGTCAATGCCTTGAGCGCGAATAAGTCGGGCAGTTTCAAGCGTATATTCTTTGTACATAGGTTGCCCATCGGTAATAAGTAAAAGCGCTCTATACCCTCTGCGCCAGCGAAGTCGCCTCGAGCCTAATCTAAGCGCATCAGTCATGGCAGTATTGCCCCCTGGTACGAGCAACTCAAGGCGTTTTTGAAACAGGTAAAAGTCGCGCGATGCACCTAAAAAACAGCGAGCGGTTTGGGCAAAGCCAATCATGCCTACGGCGTACTGGCGTGCATAGGCTTCAGCAAAAAAACGCAAGGCTCCGCGCCGAACCTGAACCAGTTTTTGCCCATCTGCCATACTTGAAGAGTGGTCAAGCAGCAAATAGATGGTGCCCTTAAGCGCGCTACGTCTAGATACCAGAGAAAACGTTTGACGCTCGAGCCCAGCTGGTTTCGCCGTTACCTCAAGGATTGTGCCTTTAGTACCTTCCATAAGAACTGAGCTTAGCTTAGAGCAAAAAAGCTGCTTTGTCAGTAGGGCTTAGACACCAATTGTAAATTGTATTTGCATAAGAACATTAACTTTAGGTTTAGACGATTTGTTTTTATTCCTCTGGGCTTTATGACTTGTAAAGCGGCAACAAGTCATGAAAAGGCTAAAAATGTGTTCATTAAGGAAGGTATCCCTTTAAAAAGCATGATACATTTCCTCTCATAGCGAAAACCCTTTTGCCTAAGGCAGTCTTAAAGTTAAAGGTGACCAAGCAAAGGCTCGAGTTTTCTTAGGAGTATTTCATGAGTTCTGAGCGCAAACGGCGTCGTGATAGAGGGCACGCACCTCAGCCTGTCCAAGCCATTAAGCAACCTTACAGTCAGGTTCCCGTTTATAATCTGATTTCTGAAGAGCAGTTACAGCTTGTTCATGACAAGTCGATGCAAATCTTAGAAGAAGGCGGCATTGCTTTTTACTATGACCAGGCTACCGAGATTCTTAAAAAGCATGGCGTAAAAGTTGATAGCGATTCGGTTGCTTATTTTGACCGCGAACTGGTTGCTGAGTATCTGGCAAAAGCCCCCTCAGAATTTACCTGGTCAGCGCGCAATCCTGAAAAAGATGTGATTATAGGGGGGAACTATGCTTGCTTTGCGCCTGTAGCGGGGCCACCTTTTGTGCAAGATATAGAAAAAGGGCGCAGACCTAGCAAGCAAGACGACCTTATTAACTTTTTAAAACTAACCCAGATGACGCCTTATTTACACACCAGTGGCTCAGAAACGGTTGTTCCTTCGGATGTACCTATTGCACACCGCCATTTGGAAACCATGTTTGACCATTTTATTTATGGCGATAAGCCGATGATGGGTGTTTACCACACAGGTCTAACAGGTTTAGATAGCATTAATATGGCTAAGGTAGCATTTGGCGAAACGGCTATGCAGGAAAAGCATTATTTGCACTGTATTGTCAACGTAAGTAGCCCCAGACGCTTAGATGACCGCATGCTCAGTTCGCTCATTGCGCACGCTGAAAACAATCAAATTGTTAATGTGACACCGTTTATTCTGTCAGGGGCAATGGGGCCAGTATCCATTTTAGGTACGGTGGCTCAGTTAAATGCTGAAACCCTGGCAGGTATTGTTTTTGCGCAAATGGTTAAACCAGGAACCCCTTGCGTTTATGGTTCTTTTCAATCTGTCATTAATTTGCAAAGTGGCGCGCCTGTTATGGGCGCCCCTGAAAGCCAGTTGGCGCTATTTATCAGTGGTCAACTGGCAAGGCGCTATGGTGTGCCCTTTAGAGCCGCAGGAAATTATGCCAGCTCAAAACTCAGTGACGCTCAAGCTGCCTATGAAAGCGTTATTTCTATGGGGCCCTCGGTGCTTTCACAAGGAAACTTTATTTTGCATGCAGCAGGCTGGCTCGAGTCTGGTTTAACCGCAGGCTACGAAAAATTTGTGCTCGACCTAGAAATACTCGGCATGTACCACACCTTCCTAAAAGGCATTAACTGGGATGAAGATGAGTGGGCTATGGACGCCATTTTGCATGAAGTTCCCCCAGGTGGTCACCATTTAGGCACCAGCCACACCATGCGGCATTTCAAAACAGCTTTTTACCGCGCTGGGCTTTTTGATTATGATTCAGGTGAAGCCTGGCAAGCCAATGGTTCCCAGGACGCCGCGCAAAGAGCTAGTAAAAAAGTGAAAACGATGCTGGCTAACTACGAAGCGCCCCCTTTAGATGACAGTATTCGTGAAGCTTTGCGGGCTTATATAGAAGAGCGCAAGCCTAATTTAACCGCAGCGATGATTGTAGGTTAATCGGCGAACCTTTTTATCATTGTCATAAAGGTAGGCTCGGAAAAACCGCTGTGCGTGCCGTAAGATTCGCACTCAAAACCTAGGCTCGAGTATAAAGCTTGTTGTCTTGTTAAGACTAAGCGAACAGAAAGGGTAAGCCCTTTTGCTCTGGTTTCTTTTGCTCTTTTTTCAATTTCTTTAATGAGTATTGTGGCTATACCTTGCTTCCGATACTCAGGTAAAACGGAAAGCCGCTCGAGGTAAACATAGTTTCCTTTAGGCTTATAAAACGCACAAGCTACTATAATGTCCTTATCTTCAATGACTAAGGCATTACCATGCTCGAGCTCTTGTTTAACCACTTCAGGGCTTTTCTTTTCTGCGCTTGAAGGTGGCTCGAGCTTGCCCTGATACTCTGCAAAAGCAGCTTTTATGACTTCAGTCATGCGAGGAATATCTGCAACTTTATAGTCTCTAAGTTTTAACATTTAGACCCTTCTAACTTTTGTGAAATTATAAAGATTTGAGAAGTTGAATAAATCTTTGACATTATAGCCGTTTAAGAATTAGAAGCTACATTTTTAACTTTGAATCCTTCGTCTAGCACGATATATCTCGAAACGAAGGCGTAGCCGACCAGATGATACCTGCTATACAATTTTTTATAGAAGTGTTTTGAGGTGTTCAGGGCTTGTTCAGACCTCTAAAGGCATACTTATCTCAAGGAAAAAGGAGGCAAGCCAAATGAACTACAAACAATCACTTAAACAAGCCCAAGCACATTATTTTAGAAAACTGTCTCTAGAACAAGACGAGCAGAATCTAAAAACAGAGACCTGGTATCAAGACGCACAAGATGTTGACCTCTGGCACGGGCAACAGGGTCTCATTGTTAATACGCCAGCTTTGCTCGAGCGTGAGTCTTATTATCAAGTTCTTCGTATAAGAACTTCACAAACCCAGTTTGATTTTGACCAGCTAGATCTTTTTGCCTAAATCCCTTTTAGCAGGGCTCGAGCCACTCGAGCCCTGTTTTACTTTGCTACTCTAAGTTCTTTTCGACTGGCATAGATAGACCGTATAAAAACAGTTAAAAAGACAATGCTACAGCCTAAAAGCGCCAGAGAGCTGGGTTTTTCGCCCAAAACAATAAACACCCAGACGGGGTTAAAGATAGGCTCGAGCGTTTGAATCACAATCGCTTCAAGGGCGTTTAAATATTTAATGCTAATAGATAGCAAGATAAACGGTAGTCCCATTTGAATAAGACCCAGAAAAATCAGTCCACCCCAGTCGGCAAGCTTGGGGCTTTCGCCAAGCAAAAAAGGCAGACAGGTCAGCGCGCAAAGCAGATTGCCTAAAAAGATGCTCTCAATGGTGGAACCATCTTTTTGCATGCGCATAAAGACTACAAAAAAGGCTAGCGAGATGCCGCTAATCAGTGCATTAATATTGCCCCAAAAGCCAGCCGAGCTTAAATCACCTTGAAAGAAGAAGAATAAACCAATAAAGATAAACAGAATGCTGAGCCAATCGAGTAGCCTGATTCTTTCTTTAAGTAACCAAAGCCCTAAAAAAGCTACATAAATGGGTGCGGCAAACTGGATGAAAATGGCGTTAGCGGCAGTGGTTTGTTTGGTTGCTAAGACAAAAAAGAACTGCGCACCCGCAATGCCTAAAGCTGCTCCAATCTGGGCAACTGACCAGGTAAATTTAGGCTTACCCATATAAAAAGCCAAAACGATAAGCGTGATGGCTGCCCTTGTTCCTACAATGCTTATCGGGCTTAAATCAATGACCTTAATCATAAGGCCACCTGAGCTAAATAAGATGGCAGCAAGGGCTTGTAAAAAAACGGCTTTAGAACGGTTCAAGGTCGGTAAGATTTAGGCAAAAGAAGCAACTGCGTCACCAAAGACACCCTCATCAGGTGTAATGCCCAGACCGACCTGGCTTGGTACATCAATCCAGCCATTTTTAATTTTAATGCCATTTTTTGAGTCGTAATTACCTTCAATATAAGGCTCAGCTAACCAGACACCCTCGCTGAGTTTGGGGTCTACCGTTGCACCTATATGCAAGCAGGCTGCTGCAATAATGTCGCCGCCCCAGGAATCATCGCAGGTGTGCGGCATACTTTTTAAGTGGCAAAGGTCGCGTACTGTTCGCATGGTACTTAAGCCCCCTAAGCGGGTAACTTTCAAGCCAAAGCCATCACAGACACCCGTCTGAATCGCTCTTAAAACGGCGTGCAAATCTTCGGTATTTTCATCTAAATAGACGGGGTGGCGCAGCACGGAGCGTACTGCCAGAATTTCATCTAGCGTATTGCAAGGTTGCTCCAAAACAAACTTTATTTCGGCGCATTGCTGCGAAATAAAAATCAGATCACGGCTTGTCCAGCCTCTATTGCCATCTATCGCCAGACGAATGCCTGGTTTTAGTACCTCGCCGACTAAGCGAATGGTCTCAATATCTTCTTCTAGAGTGCGACCGCCTACCTTGACTTGCAGGCGAGGGTAGCCTTCGGCAATTTTTTCTTTGACAATTTCAGCGGTTCTTTTGGGTTCATTGACCCCTGTAGCGTAGTAAGATGGAACCCTTTCGCGCATGGCGCCGCCTAAAAGATCGCAGACTCTTGCGCCGTAGTGTTTACCTGCAAGATCCCAAAGGGCAATGTCTATGGCCGCTTTGGCATAGTTATGACCATTTAAACTTTCATCCATAGTACGACGAACTTTATCGATTAAGAGAGGGTTCTCGCCAAGCAAGTAAGGGGCCATTTCAGCCAAAGCTGCTCGAGCTCCTAGCGCGTGCATAGGCGCGTAAACTGGGCCAATCGGGCAGGTTTCACCATAACCTGTAAGCCCCGTATCCGTAACAAGTTTTAAAATGGTGGAATCAAGGGCAAAGACTTCAGCCTTAGCCATTTTGTAAGAGCCGCCTTGAACAGGCAAATCTTTTTGATAGATATGTACTTCGGTGATTTTCATGGTTTATTCCTTTTTATTTTATGGGGCTACTAAAATGACGAGCTTACCCAAATGTTCTTTTTTTAGAAAGGCTTCTTGCGCTTTATGAATAGCTTGAAGAGGGTAGGTTTTGGCTAAGAGAGGTTTAAGGACTCCTTTTTCGATATAGCTAACAATGCGAGAGAATATATCAGGATTTGCTACGGTTGCGCCTAAGAGCTCCCAATCATTGAGGTATAAATGGCTAAGATCAAGCGTAACGGTTTTGCCGCCTATGGCACCGGCGCAAACATAACGCCCTCCCTTTTTTAGCTGGTTCAAAAGTTTAGAAAAGACAGGTTGACCAACAACATCAGCTATAACATCAACCTTAGTTTGCCCAAAGCTTGAAAGCGCCTGTTCCCAATCATCTAGCTCTTTAGCGAGTACATAGTCTGCGCCAAGGGCCAAAAGACCAGCGGTTTTGTCGGTGCTCGAGACTGCAATGACAGTGGCACCTCTAAGCTTTGCTAATTGGATGAGCGCCGAGCCTACCCCTCCTGAAGCACCTGTAATAAGAATGCACTCACCTTGGCTAAGCCTGGCTTTGCTAAGCATATTTTCTGCTGTGGTATAAGCACAGGCAAAAGTTGCAAGCTCAGCGTCGCTAAGTGAACTATTAATTTTGGCGAGACTTCTTAGGGGTAGGGCGACAAACTGAGCAAAGCCACCATCAAACTCACTGCCAATATAGCCAACTTTGGTTTTATCTAAGGGGTCCTGCTCATCTCTAATACAACAGTCGCTCATGACCCTTGCGCCTAACCAGTCATCAGGTACAGCTTCACCTAAGGCCACAACTCTGCCCACGCAATCGGCCCCCTGAATACGAGGAAAGGCAATCGCGCCGCCCCAACCTGCCTCGCTCAAAGTGCCAAAGCCCTGGCTTGCTCCCGCATTTGTGTCAGCTTTAACTTGATCACTGTACCAACCAATGCGCGTATTTAAATCGGTATTGTTAATGCCGCAAGCCGTGACTCTAATAAGAACCTCTTTAGCCTGTGGTTTAGGCACAGGCCAGTTAGAGTGAAGCTCGAGCTTATCAAAGCCACCATGCCCCATGAGAACTGCTGCCATCATGTGTTCAGGTTGAAAGGCCATTTCTGGAATTTTACTTGAGGACTTGCCCAGATAGATAGTCCTCAGTTTTGCTTTATAGACGCTCGAGCTAAGCTTGCTGAGCCTTAAGCGTTATTTAACAGATAGAGCAAAGCTTAAAGACTGTTGCATTATTTGAAAAATTGTTTCACATTATGCAACTCTTAAGTTGACTGACTGGGTGAGATGTGGAAAAATACGCAATGAACCCTGTGGTGTTCATTGTAATTCCGAGGTAGAGCAAGTTTCAGGTAATCAAGCCATGCGAAACTAGGCGCGCCTGAGCATTTTGATTTATTATCTCTTGACCTTTGATTAGCAATAAACATACACTGGGCGTTTTTGAAAGCGATAATTCCTAACTCAGGAGGTTAGAATGAAAGAAATCGCAGAACTTCAAGCTATGCTTGGCAGAGGCATTATCAATCGCCGTGATTTTATGAAACAACTTGCGGCCTGGGGTGTTGCTGGTTCGCTGGCAAGCCAATTTTTAGGCCGAGTTGTTTATGCGCAAGAACCCAAACGCGGAGGACATTTTGTCGTCGGCGGTTCAGGGGGTAGTTCAGTTGATAGTTTTGACCCAACCACCTTTGCATCCTTTATTCCTTCTTTTACCGCCAAAGTTTGGGGCAATAGACTGATTAACCCTTCACCTGAGGGGACAATTGAGCCTTCTTTGGCAAAAGAATGGGCCTCTAATGATGACTTTAGCGTCTGGACGCTTATGCTTCGTGATGATGTTGAGTTCCATAACGGCAAATCATTTAGCGCTGCTGATGTTGTTTATAGCTTAAAGCGTCACTACGGCCCTGAGACCACTTCAGGTGCTGCGGGTAACCTTTCTGACATTGTTGATGTCGTGGCTAAAGGTGACCATGAAATTGAAATAAGCCTCAAAAAGGGCAACATCGACTTTATGTATTCTTTAAGCGATTATCACTTGATTATGCAACCCGAAGGTTCTACCGATGATGGTATTGGTACGGGACCCTTTGTTGTTGAAAGTGTTGAGCATGGTGTGCGCTACACCTTTACGCGCAATGACAATTATTTCAACGCGCCCATGCCTTACTACGACTCGGTTGAAATCTTAACCATTAATGACACCACCGCTCGCATGGCTGCTCTGCAAACAGGTCAGGTTCACGCTATAGAGCGCGTTGACCCTAAAACGGTTGATTTCTTAAAGCAATCTAAGAATGTCCAGATTGTTAATACCGCAAGTGGTGCGCACTATACTTTCCCGATGGATATGTCGGTTAATCCTTTTGATAAGCCAGATTTAGTTATGGCGCTAAAACTTGCCGTTCCGCGTCAGCAAATGGTAGATCAAATTCTCTCTGGTTACGGCACGCTCGGTAATGACGAACCCATTAATAGTGCCTTCCCGCTCTTTGAAAATAAGCTCGAGCAGCGCCCCTTAGACCTTGAGCAAGCCAAGTTCCTTTACGGAAAATCAGGCCATAGCGGCCCTATCATATTAAGAACCTCAGATGTGGCTTTCCCAGGTGCGGTTGAAGCAGCCGTTCTTTTCCAGGAAAGTGCTGCCAAGGCAGGCATTACGCTGGAAATTAAGCGTGAACCTGGTGACGGTTACTGGTCAGATGTTTGGAATGTCCAACCTTTCTACGCATCTTACTGGGCTGCTCGCACCACTCAAGATCAGATTTTCTCAGTAGCCTACCGCTCTGATGCTGACTGGAATGAGTCACGTTTTAAAAGCACCGAGTTTGATGATCTGATGTTCCAGGCTCGAGTTGAAAAAGATACAGCCGTTCGCGCTGGCATTTACACAAAAATGCAAGGATTGGTACGTGATCAGGCTGGCGTTATTATCCCAATGTTTAATGACTATGTGGACGCGATTGCTTCATCAGTTCAGGGCTATATCAAAAACCCCTCTGATTCTTTAGGCGGTCACAGAATTGCAGAGAATACCTGGTTCGCCTAAGTCTTTAAGTATGCTTTTTAGATTTTAGGGAACAGCTTATAACTGTTCCCTAATCTATTTCATAGCCTATATCAGGCATCATCTGGTCTTATAGCAGGTATCATCTGGTCAGCTACACGCTTATTTTGAAATATACTGGGTTAGACAAACTATCCAAAGATAAAGCTGTAGCTTCTAATTCTTAAATTGCTATATATTATAAAAAAACAAAGGATCTAAGGCATTGTCCACACAATTGATTCGTCTTATTTTACAAAGAGTTGCCCTGGGCGTTGTAACCCTATTTGTTATTTCTATTCTTATCTTTTTATCTGCTGAAATTTTACCCGGAGATGTTGCGCAGACCATTTTAGGGCAGTCTGCTACCCCAGAAAACTTAGCCAATTTAAGAACGCAACTGGGTTTGGATAAACCACCGTTGCAACGTTATATGAACTGGTTAGGTGGCATAGTGCGAGGGGATTTGGGCACATCTATTGTCAATAAACAACCTGTTGCCAAATTGATTGGCTCGAGATTTACCAACACTCTGTTTTTGGCTTCAGTCTCGGCTCTTATTGCTGTTCCTGCTGCTATTTTACTCGGGCTCTTGGCCGTGAGATTTAGGGACAAGTGGCCTGATAAATTTATTTCGGCTACAACCCTAACGGCTATTTCGCTTCCTGAATTTTTTGTGGGCTATGTGCTTATCTTGTTTTTTGCTATCAAGCTTCCCTGGTTTTCTAGTTTATCTACTGTGAGTGCCTCCATGTCTCTTGGCGAGCGTTTGCATGCCATCGTTTTGCCCTGTGCAACGTTGACCTTTGTGGTTTTAGCGCACATGATGCGCATGACTCGGGCAGCAATTATTGGGGTTTTGTCAAGCCCTTATATTGAAATGGCGCAGCTTAAAGGGGTTAGCCCTTTTAGAGTTATTTTTCGTCATGCTTTTCCCAATGCCATTTCGCCAATTATCAATGTTGTTGTGGTCAACCTTGCCTATTTGATTGTTGGGGTTGTGGTCGTTGAAGTTATTTTTGTTTATCCAGGCATGGGGCAGCTCTTTGTTGACAATGTTTCCAAGCGTGATTTACCGGTTGTACAAGCTTGCGGACTTATCTTTGCCACGGTGTTTATTGGGCTAAATATGATGGCTGATGTTTTATCCATTATTGGAAACCCGAAACTGAGGTATCCGAAATGAGTCTGGCTCGAGCTCCTCTTAGCGCAAAGCTAGGCTTATTCGTGGTTATCTTTTATGTTCTTGTTGCTGTTTTCGGACCTTTTGTATCACCACATTCCCAATCGGAAATTGTTGGTGGGGTCTGGGAGCCTATCTCAAGTAAGTTCTGGCTTGGCACCGATAATGTTGGTCGTGACATTTTAAGTCGCATGATTTTTGGTACGCGCACCACTCTTTTCATTGCCTTTCTAGCTACCTCATTATCCTTTAGCTGGGGAATACTGACGGGCTTTTTTGCGGCGGTGAGTGGTGGCTGGATTGATCAGGTTTTAAGCCGCTGGGTTGATTTGCTCATGGCTTTTCCAACGCTGATTTTTGCACTGGTCGTTCTCTCGATTGTACCCATCAATATGACAACGCTGATTTTGGTTATGGCTGTTTTAGATTCTACTCGGGTATTTCGTATCGCCAGGGCTTTAGCTGCTGATACGGCGGTACTAGATTTTGTAGAGGCTGCCAGGCTTAGAGGTGAGTCAACCCTTTGGATTATTTTTCGCGAAATTTTGCCCAATACGCTTACACCTTTAATTGCTGAATATGGGCTTAGATTTTCTTTTGCCGTTCTCTTTTTAAGCTCTCTTAGCTTTTTAGGTTTAGGTGTGCAGCCCCCTGCGGCAGACTGGGGCGGCATGGTACGTGATAATTCACTGGGTATTACCTTTGGGCGCACCGCTTCCCTTATTCCAGCAGCAGCGCTGGCTATTTTGACCGTGTCAGTCAATTTTGTAGTGGACTGGCTCTTAGATAAAACTTCAGATATCAGGAATCAAGGTTAAGGGCTATGGGCAATTTAGAAGGCTTTATCTACTTAATGTTTAGCCAGCGTAATAACCTGGAGGTGTCTTAAGGTGTCAAATCTATTAACGGTTAAAGACTTGGTTATCAAAGCCCAAGTTCACCATCCAGGTGAAAAACCTGTTGCTGTTACCATTGTTGACAAAGTGTCTTTTACGCTTGAAAAAGGCAAAGTGCTGGGTCTCATTGGTGAGTCAGGTGCAGGAAAATCAACCATTGGCTTAGCAGCGCTTGCTTATGGGCGTTTTGGTTGCACGATTACGGGCGGCGAAATCATCTTGCATGAGCAAGATATTTTGAAATTTCGAGGTGACAAATTAAGGCAGCACCGTGGGGGGCAAGTTTCCTATGTTGCACAGTCAGCCGCAGCGTCATTTAACCCAGCACACAAGTTAGACGATCAAATTGTCGAAGTGGCCATAAGTAAAGGGGCAATGGGCCGAACTGAAGCGCTCAAATACGCTAAGACACTATATAAAAAGCTAGGTTTGCCCAACCCTGAAACCTTTGGTCAGCGTTACCCCCACCAGGTATCAGGTGGACAGTTACAGCGAGCTATGACTGCGATGGCACTGGCAAGTAAACCTGATCTCATTGTTTTTGATGAGCCTACCACAGCGCTTGACGTAACCACTCAGATAGATGTTTTGGCAGCGATTAAAGATGCCATTCGTGAGTTTAATACCGCGGCACTCTATATATCGCATGATTTAGCTGTAGTGGGTCAGGTCGCCGATGAAATTATGGTACTAAGATACGGCAAGATGGTTGAGTATGGTAGTACCGAGCAAATTCTTTATCATCCGAAGGAAAAGTATACGCAGCAATTGGTCGCTGTGAGAAGTGTTTTTAAAGAAGAAAAGCCTCGCACAAAAGCAGAGCCGCTGTTAAAAGTGGCGAAAGTGACCGCCAGTTATGATGGAAAAGTTAAGGTCGTCAAAAACCTAAGCCTCGAGCTTGAAGCAGGTCACACGCTAGCTGTGGTTGGAGAATCAGGTAGCGGAAAATCAACCACAGCCAGAATCATTATGGGTTTACTTCCGCCCTCAGATGGGGAGATCTTTTTTGAAGGCAAACGCCTCCCTCCCAAACTAAAGCAACGTAGTAAAGAACTTAAAAGGCTTATTCGCATGATTTATCAAATGCCCGATGTTGCTATGAACCCCAGACACACCATCCGTGACATTATTGGGCGACCCCTGACCTTTTTCTTTGGCACGCGGGGCAAAGAGCGGGAAGCAAAAGTTATAGAACTGCTCGAGCAAATTGAAATGGGCGCAGACTATCTTAACCGCTTTCCCGCAGAACTTTCGGGTGGGCAAAAGCAGCGCGTCTGTATCGCCAGAGCGCTTGCATCGAAACCTAAACTGGTGATTTGTGATGAGGTAACGTCAGCCCTTGACCCTCTGGTTGCAGATGGTGTTTTAAAACTGCTTATGCGTTTGCAAAAAGAAACCAATGTGAGTTATCTGTTTATCACTCATGATATTGCTACGGTAAGAGCTATTTCTGACTCGATTGCGGTGATGTATCAAGGAGAACTTGTAGAGGTTGGACAAAAGTCGAAAATCCTCTCACCCCCTCATCCGCCCTATACAGAATTGCTCTTATCTTCGGTACCTGAAATGCGTATGGGCTGGTTAGAAGAAGCGATTTCTGGTCGTAGAATGGAAGCCGCCGGTAATTGAGTCAGGTCTGATTTCGCGCAAAATTTAGACACCTAACGAGCCACGGAACCCCCTGGCGGCATAGTAAGATTCTGCACCGTTGTGATACACGAAGACCGTGTCGTAGCGGCTATCACAAAAGAGAGCGCCACCGAGTTTTCTAATATCGGCAGGCGTTTTCACCCAGCTCGAGCTTTTTGCATCGAACTCTCCAAGGTGCTGCAATTGCCGATATTGCTCCTCGGTTAAAAGCTCAATGCCCATGGCAGCAGCCATATCTAGGGCGTTATTTTTTGGCTTATGTTCTTTTCTAGACTCGAGCGCTTTGCGGTCATAGCAAAGACTTCTGCGGCCTTTAGGGCTTTCTGCTGAGCAATCATAAAAAAGGTATTCAGCTGTATTTTTATCATAACCAACAATGTCTGGTTCACCGCCGGTACTTTCCATTTCATTTAGTGACCATAGCTTTTCAGGACTAACTTCTAACTTTGCTTGCACATTCGCCCAATCAAGACCTATATGGCGGGTCATATTTTTTTCAAAACGGGCTTTTAAGGTTTTGAGTAGCTCTTTACTCTGTTCGGGTGACAACTCCTTTTTACTGCTAATAGCATTGCTCATACTATAGACTCCCTTCGTTTATTCCCCAAAATGGTTTTAGACTAATCATTTAAGCCCTTGCCAGCTAGAATTCTTGGAATTGACTTTTCAATCCTAGATGTGCGTGTTTTGGATTGTTTGGGTGCAGAAAAATAAAGGTTATAAGCTCTTTGCCGCCCTGGGGTCAAGTCCTCAAAGGCAACACTCAAGTCAGGGTTTTCAGCCAAGGTGTTTATAAACTCTTCAGGGAATACGAGGTCATCTTTTGCTTTAAAATCCACTTTTAAACCAGCTATTTCCACATCAATGGCTTCATAAATATAGGCTTTCAAGATAGCCTCCATCTCAACTATTTCCTGAAGATGGGTGAAGCGAATCTGGCGTGCTGCCTGCACATTCTGGGTTTGTTGGATTAAGATACCCTCGCTGTCCTTTAACAAGGCTCCTTTATGAAACAAAAGCGCACAGTATTCTTTAAACACATGGATTAAAACAATGTTGGCTTTCTCAAAGGTGTAGCAAGGAACACCCCATTTCAATTCCTCAGTTAGCCCGCAACTGAGAACAAGGGCTCGCAATGTCACAATTTCTTCTTGCCACTTTTTGGCTTTACTAAAGTAAAAATCAACTTTCGGATTCATTTGGATAGTCCTAACTTGAGTCATGGCTCGAGTTTTGCTCTGAAAACCTATACTTAAATTTTAAGGTATTCGTGGGTAGGTGTCAATTGTTTTGGATGTTACCATTTGCCGTGCCGAATAGCCTATACATTTTCAGGCTCGAGCTTGCTGTTTGCCGATTTTGGGCTATATGCTAAAACCATGTTAAACCTTGCGCTTATTTCTGATATTCACCATGGACCAGATAATGCTTTTGTAAAAGGCTCAGCTGCCTTAGGGCTTTTAGAAAAGGCCATAAGCCATTTAGCGGCACGCCAACCTGATCTGGTCATTGATCTTGGTGACCATATTACTGACGAAGACCCTGAGCTAGATAAAAAGCGTTTAACTGAAGTTGTAAAGCTGTATGATGCCTTTAGCTGCCCTCATGAATATTTGCGGGGTAATCATGATTTGGTTCCTTTAGCTGAGCAAGAGGAATTGCTTTCGGGCAGTTTAAAAAGTCGTAGTCTTGACTTGAAAAATTGGCATTTGGTTTTTCTTGATACCTTTAACCACACCATTAAAGGGCAGCTAAGCGAAGAGACGCTTGACTGGTTAGGGCGAGACCTGGCAGCTACTTCTTTACCGGTCATTGTTTTTAGCCATCAGCCTTTAGACGGGGAAAGACTTATAGGCAGCCCTATTTTTGAAGTGGATTTTGCTGACCATGCCCACCCGCAAGGGTTTGAACGGGCGCGTGAGCTTTTAGAAGCGTCAGGTAAGGTAAAACTTGCGTTTAACGGTCATTGTCACTGGAATCATTTGGTGCAGCGAAAAGGCGTCAGCTATATCACCTTACAATCTTTGGTTGCTCAAACCCCTTTAGGTCCTGCAGGTACTTACGCTTATATTTCTCTTACAGAAACTGAGATGAGGCTCGAGGTTTTTGGGCTCGAGGCTTATAGCTTGCATAGTGTTTGGTAGCTTGATTGTGAGGACTTAATCGTCACCCTTTAGGCTAAAACGCTCCCCATTTTGTAACACTTTATAAGCTTGACCTTGCTTCCTTGCCTCATCTATGAATGTTTCGGGTGACGCTGTATTAAAAGTGAACATATCAAAATGACAGGGGATAACGCAGCCTATAGTTAGGTCTTTGGCAAGTTTGACTGCTTCGCTAGCGGAAAGGTTACCTGCCACGTCCCTAGCTGGGTCACTACCATTGATAGGTAAAAAGGCCAGATCAATTTTCCACTTTGAAAGCTCATCCCTCAAACCATCAAAAAGGACGGTGTCACCGCTGTGATAGAGCGTAAACTTGCCTACTTGAATGATATAACCCATAAAGTTTGGATGACCTGCCTGATCATACTCGAGCTTTTCATGCGCAGCCCTTACGCCATGCAGGGTAAAAGCTCCAACAGTTACAGATTGCTTTAAATTGATATCAGAAAGACGGCTTTTGTCTACCTCTAGCCTTTGTGATGCAAGGTCTATAATTGCGGTAGGAACAATGATTTTAAGCTTTGGATTAACTTCCATAAGGGCGACTAAGGTTTCTGAGTCAAGGTGATCTGTATGAAGATGTGAGGAACTGACACCATCTATAAAATCAAGTTTCTCAGGTGCAATGACACGCTCAGTCATGCGAATATGGGGTTTATCGCTGCCGGCATATTTATGGCTGAGAGAATCAGAGAGATAAGGGTCTATGAGAAGATGCTGCTCTTGGTACTGGAGTAAAAAACCACTTTGCCCCAACCACCATAAGTTAAGGCTCGAGCGGTCTTTGGCTACCCTAGCAACATCTGCTAAAAAGGCATCATCCTTTAAAAAAGCTTGTTTCATAGGTAAAAGTCTAACCATTTCTTGTGAGTCAGGCAAAAGCTCAAATACGCTTTGATTTGGGCTTTGCTGATGCTTGATCAAAGGACGTCTCTATAAGGGTAGGCTAAAATAGCTACATCTATGATTAGGAAACCCATATCATCAAAGTATTTCAGGCAAGAGTGCGCTAATGCCTGAGCTCGAGCGTATTTATACGGCTAATGCCAGCTATCAGCAGCTAGAAGCGCTTAAAACCAACCGAAGCAAACGGCAAAAACAAGGTGTTTTTTTGCTTGAAGGTGTTAGACATATCAATCAAGCCTTAGCTTATAACTGGTCAATTCAGGGCCTTTTGTATGCCGCAAATAGTCAGCTTTCTGAGTGGGCCCAGAACATACTTAGCCAAACACAAGTTGCCAAGCACTTTCTAATAGAGCCAGATTTGTTTTTAAAGCTGAGCGGTAAAAAGGAAGGTTCTGAGTTGCTGGCCTTGGTTACAATTCCTGAAGATAAGTTTGAACGTATTCGTTTAAAGGATTTGCCCCTAGTTGTTGTTGTTGACCGCTCGAGCAGCCCTGGAAATCTAGGCACACTGATTCGTTCCTGTGATGCTCTAGGAGCCGATGGTCTGATTATGACGGGGCACTCAGTTGATCTTTACGCACCGGAAACGCTAGCTGCCACAGCAGGCTCACTCTTCGCCCTTCCAACGATTAGGCAACCCTCACACCATGAAATTTTGCCGTTTTTTGAAAAAATCCGAGTTCAGTATGGTGATTTGCAGATTGTGGCAACCAGTGCCAAAGCAGAACAGGCGGTTTATGAGGGTAGTTTTTGGCGACCGACAGCTCTGCTTATTGGAAATGAAACATCGGGTTTGAGCCGCGCCTACCTTGATTTGGCGGATTCGTTGGTGACGATTCCGATGCAGGGGTCTGCCAGCTCGCTGAATGTAGCTTGTGCCAGCACTGTTTTGCTTTACGAGATTGCTAGGCAGCGTGGTTCAGGTCGATAGCATGGAGAATGTGTGATTTTCAGCACTGTGCATAGGCAAGCTAAGGTTTTAGAGGTATAAAGGAGGTTAAAAAGGAGTAGCTATGAATTTCCCTAAGCTTTCTGATACGTTTCGGCTCGAGCGCTTAAGTTTGCCAGAGGATCAGTTGCGCGTTGTTATAGATACCGATACTTTTAACGAAGTTGACGATCAGTTTGCTGTGGCGCACGCCCTGCTCTCACCCGAGCGAATGAAAGTTGAAGCGCTATATGCTGCGCCTTATTTTAATCAGCGTTCGACAAGTCCTAAAGACGGTATGGAAAAAAGTTATCAAGAACTGCATACGCTTTTAGGTCGCTTGGGAAAACCATCGGAGGGGCTGGTTTATGCAGGTTCAACGGCTTATTTAGAGAATACCAAAACGCCTCAAGAAAGCGATGTTGCAAAAGATCTGGTCAAACGGGCTATGTCAAGTAAAGAGCCGCTTTATGTGATGGCGATTGGCGCAATTACTAATATCGCCTCAGCGATTTTGCTCGAGCCAGAAATTATCGAGCGTATCGTGGTGGTCTGGCTGGGTGGACATGCTCTGCACTGGCCGCACACCAAAGAATTTAACCTTAAGCAAGATCTGCATGCATCTCAACTGATTTTAAACTCAGGCGTGCCCTCGTACTTATTCCGTGTTTGGGCGTAGCGTCTCATTTGGTTTTATCCATCAGTGAGTTAGAAACATTTGCCAAAACGTGCGGCAAGGTAGGTGAATATCTGGTAGCTACCATTGCCAGTGCCAGGCACGAGCATGCTAAGCACAGCGCCTGGTCGCGTATTATCTGGGATATTTCAGCGAGTGCCTATCTGATTAATAGCAATTGGGTGCCAACCGAGCTGAGACCTAGCCCTATCCTGACGCAAGATTTTACCTGGAGTTTTGATCAATCACGTCACCTTATAC
>JAHEBB010000413.1 GCA_024642575.1 Trueperaceae bacterium
CTAAGCGACCTAAGCCTGCCCAGCCAAACACACTTTCAATGACGACACTGCCTGAAAAAAGTACGGTAGTAATAAGACCCAACATAGCAATCACAGGTACCAGCGCATTTTTAAAGGTGTGCTTCCAGAGTACAACTCGCTCGACGAGCCCTTTTGCCCTGGCCGTTCTGACAAAATCAGCAGCCTGAACCTCAAGAAGCGCAGAGCGAGTTACCCGTACAATATTTGGCATAAGGCTAAAAGCCAATACACTTGAAGGCAAAATCAAGTGCAAAAACCTGTCAAGCAAAGAAAACTTTGCTCCAATAGTGTAATTACCTGCAGAGGGTAACCAGCGCAATTGCACGGAAAAAAAGATGATTGCCACAATGCCTAACCAAAAATTAGGAATAGACATGCCTAAGGTAGTCACAGTACTTACCAGATGATCAGGCCAGGAATTTTTGTAAAGCGCCGCCAAAACACCAAGTAAAATGCCAAATAGGGAAGCTAATACCAATGCAGCCAGTGCAAGTTGTAAGGTTGTATTAAATCTTTGACCAAGTAGCGAGGAGACAGGTAATCCTTGGTTAATACTGGTGCCCAAATCCCCTTTAACCGCTCCATTGAGCCATAAAACATAGCGTAGATAAACAGGTTTATCTAGGCCATATTGTTTTAACCTTGCTTCACGTTGTTCTGCCGTACTTTGAAAATCAATCAGCGAAGAGGGTCCCCCAGGTGCCAAATTAATCAAAAAGAACGTAAAGGCTGAAATCATAAAGAGAACAAGTAAGCCCTGTATCAGCCTTCGGGTGACAAAGATAAGCACGATTTCTACCTCAGCAAGCTGGTCCTGAAGACCAGCTTGCTAATCAAATGAAACCTAGGGAGCTACATACCACTGAGCGGCAAACTGGAAGGCAGTTGAGGCATTAATTTCAGCGAAACCCTGCAATTTACTGTTTTTTACACTAATGATATCGGGGTACCAGAGGTAAAGATAAGGAAGCTCATCAGCTAAGTATGTCTGCATTCTTCCGTAAACGTCTGCCTGATCTTCTGGGGTCAATGCTCGCCTGCCTTCAGCCATGATTAGATCAAGCTCTTCACTACAATAATTGGGGATATTATTGCCAGTTGAAACCGCTTCACAAGAATAATAAGGTGTGACGTCAGGCGTAGGGGGTTGGCTCCACCAGGCAAGTGTTCCTTCATAATCGCGCTTTACTACAACCTGTTGAATATAAGCATTCCACTCAATGACATCAACATTAGCTTTCACACCAATAGCTTCCCAGTATTGCTGGACAAGAAGGGTCGCAGGAACGAGCTCCCCAAACTGACCCGTTGGCATAGAAATTTCTAACCGCTTGCCGTCCTTTTCCATAATACCATCGGCCCCAGGTGTCCATCCCGCTTCTATAAGGAGAGCTTTCGCAGCCTCTGGATCATAAGGATACTGAGCAACATCTGCGTTATAGAGGGCGCCCAGCAAAGGCGCAATAGGTCCAGTAGCTACTGTGCCGTAACCTTTTAAAATGGCATCAATCATTGCTGGGCGATCTAATGCCATAAGTAAGGCCTGGCGAACTCTGGCATCGGTAAAACGCTCATCTTGCTGATTTAAGACCACCCAGTAATAGAGATTCTGGCTTTGGCGCAAAACATCCAGATTGGGAGCCTGCTCAACTCCAGCTAGCAGATTAGGGTTTAAGCGTGTAACCAAGTCAAGCTGACCAGCAAGCAGCTGAGCCACCTGAGTATTTGCATCTGGAATAATGCGGAAAACAATACCGGCTAACTTGGGCGCTTCACCCCAGTAATTTTCATTAGGAATAAGGCGAACAAATGAACCAGGAACGAATTCTGCTACCTTATAAGGGCCAGTGGTTACTGGGCTTTGTTTGTTAAACGAAGCTACCGTTAAAGGGTTTTCTTCACTGCCTAGCACATGCTCAGGAAGCATGCCCGAAAAGGCCGCTAAATAATAGGGCAAGGCTGAAAAAGGGCTATTTAATACAAAACGAACAGTAATCGGATCGATGACTTCGACTGACGCTACCTGAGAAAACTGCGTAGCACTTTGGGCACCAAGTTCTTTGACCAAAACCACCTTGTTAAAGGTAAAGGCCACATCTTCTGCGTCAAAGGCTTCACCATCTGACCACTTGACACCTTCACGAAGGTTAAAAGTCCAAGACATAGCGTCTTCAGCAGCTTCCCAACTGGTGGCAAGACCCGCTACTGGACTGAGATCTTCTGGGCTGTAGCGCGTTAACTGATCAAACAAAATCGTATTGATTAGGTTTGATTCAATAACGGCACCTGGCGTCCAGGGATTAAGGGTGGGATCAGCATTTGTTGCAAACGTAAGTACGGCGTCCGGGTTATAGTCTTGCGCAAGAGCCATACTAGGTAGCAAAAACGCCACCAGCAAACTTACTAAACCTAACCATCCTGCTTTTCTCATACCTTGCCTCCTTAGGGCTTAGTTCAAATAACCCAGACGTCTCGAGATCGCCTGAGCAGTTTGAGTAATGATTTGACCAAAGCTTTCTAGCGTTTTGTCATCTACACGAAAGGATGGTCCACCAACACTTATCCCCGCAACAACATCTTTCTGACTATTAAAGATGGGAGCCCCAACACCCCTAGCTGAGGCGTCATAGTCTTCATCACTAATGGCATAGCCGCGCGCTCTGATGCGCTCGAGCTCTTTTTCGAGATCTTCAGGGTTCAAAAGTGTCTTATCGGTGTAAGCTGGTAGGGTATGAAGGTTTTTCAGAATAGTTTGTTTTAAATCATCAGCTAAAAAGGCCAGCATGGCTTTGGGCACTGCACCTGCATGGAGAGAAACGGACATGCCTAGAACCGAAGTGAGCTTTACTGGCTGAGGGCTATCTCTTCGGTCAACACAGACTGCCAGATCACCTGTACGAATAAAGAGGTTAACGCTTTCAGATGTCTTGCGAACCAGCTCATCAAGGTAGGGTTGGGCAATTTCTACCAGTGATTTTTCTGAAGGCTGAACACTTGCAGCGGTAAGCTCATGAATAACAGAAGTAAGCGCAAAACGTTCATCGCTTTCAAAAGCCAAAAACTCAGCCCGCTCGAGCGTTTTAAGTGATCTATAAAGCTGGTTCTTTTCTATACCTAAACGTGAAGTTAATTCACTGAGGCTAAATTTATGGGGCGCTTGAGAAAACGCTCTTAAGACTTGTAAAGTTCTAAGTGCTGAGGCAATGACATAAGGCTGCTTGTCATCTTCTTGAGAATTGTTTAGAGTGAGTTCAACGTTTTGCATAATCATACTATATTGCATAGTAAAACAAAATCCAAATGATTCATAAGTCTTCCCGCTAACAAAAAGCTTTTTTTATCAGAATGCTTATATATGCTGAGCACGGAAACATTCTTACCCTGTAGCCCTACCTGAATGAGTCACCCAATCAATAAAGTCCTAGAAAGTTTCAAGAATCCTTTTAAGTCAAAGAGATGTCTGATTCCTGCCACCGGGTTTTATGAATGGAAGCAAACCGACGGCTCAAAGCAACCCCATTTTATTAAGAGTGCAGAGGATGAACCCCTGATCTTTGCTGGCTTATTTGATCACTGGAAAAAAGATAAAGACGAAATTCAATCGTTTACCATTATTACCCCTTCACCTAATGAACTCATGAGCAGCTTGCATAATCGGATGCCTGTCATTTTAAAACCTGAGCATATTGATGTTTGGCTTGACCTTGAGACTGAGGATGGCTTACTAAGGGAGTTGCTTAAGCCTTTTAAAGGAGAGTTATTGGCTTATCCGGTGAGTAGGCGAGTAGGGAAAGTGACTGAGGACGATGAGGTCTTATTAAGAAAATTGAAGAGGTTGGTTAGCGAAGAATCAGCCCAACCTCCAAGCATTTGAGGCAGTTCTTTTATTCAGGTATCTAACCTAATTTCTCTTGGCAAGTTTGAGAAAATACTTAAGGGTAAATGCCTGGAATTCTTTAGGCTTGAGTGTCAAATCTTCCAGCAACTCGGCTAAAAGCCTGAGTCCCTTTTCAGTCATTACTTCCAAGCTCGAGCAGCCAGTAATAACTTCCTGCAGTTTTTGCCGATCTCTCTCAGAAGTTATTTCTAGGGTTTGGTAGTGCTCAAGGATTTTGCTTTTCAGCTTGCTCTTTTCTTGGTCAGACATGTCATCTCCCATAAAATAAGGACGCAAGTTTTGATCTCGCGTCCTTTGAGTTGAGCTTTAGGCAGCTTTTAAGAGGTCATCTTGTTTGTCATCTTCAGCATCAAGCACTAGGCGATTGGGTAGGTAGATTTTGATAGCTTTATGCTTGCTAAGATAAGCAACAGCATCTGCTTTGTTCATAGCAGTGACATCAATAGGGATGTTTACAGTTTCAGCAAGTTCTGCCAATTCGGACTTAGTATGAAGCTTGAGATAATCTGACTCTGATGCGTCAAAGAAATCTTTTGGCTCGAGTTCTGTTTCTCTGGCAACGATTTGCTTAATATCCGTATTCCAGGGAGTATCGTCATAGCCATGCGAAATCATCACGGCTGTTAGCTGTGAAAAGAGCTGATAAAGTTCAGCATCTGCTTTGGCATTTAACTTATCGAAAAGGTCAAAGGTGTTTTGGTCATAAGGTTTGACTTTGGGTAGATAAGACTTGTTTTCCTCAGCGTCAGTATCATCAAGATTCAGTTCGCTTATAAGCTTAATGAAAGCAGTCTGTAAGGCATCACTGAAGATGCGGTTACTAACGCTAGGTTTACTTGGCTTGCCGGGCTCGAGTTTGATATCAAAGCCTTTAACCCCTAAAAGCATCATGATGTTTAAGATGAGGCAGAGTCTAAAATCTTGACTGG
>JAHEBB010000054.1 GCA_024642575.1 Trueperaceae bacterium
ATAGGAGCAAGAAAACGCAGCACCGCTTAGAGGTTATTGAAAAATACATAGATGGTTTTGTGATTGCCGAAAAAGACCTCGAGCTGCGTGGCCCAGGTGAAATTAGAGGCACCCGGCAAAGTGGTATGCCTGACTTGGTACTAGGGGATTTAAGTCAAGATGGGGACATTATTGAAAAAGCTAGGGAGTTGGCGAAAAAGATGCTCGAGGCTGATCCCAGGCTAGATGCGGCTTGGGCCGCACGTATAAAAGAGGAGCTAAAACGTCAGAGTGATGCGATTGGGTTTAGGCAGGTTATTTAAAAAGAAATCCAAGCTCGTCAAGCTTGGATTTCTGATTTGGTGTTAGCCTAAGAACTCAACTCTTTTAAAAAGCAAAAGCGTCTTCGTCTAGCTCGAGCAAGATTTTACTGCCAGCTTTAATCTTGCGTTTGAGCGCCGAGGTTTCAGGTAAGAGGTGAGCGTAGTAGAATTTAGCAGTATGTATTTTGGCTTTATAAAAGCCATCTTTATCTTCAGTATTTGAGAGCGCAACTTTTGCCATGCTTGCCCATAGATAGGCATAAACCAGATGACCAACGAGTCTCAAATAATTGGTGGCTGCAGCCCCAACTTCATCAGGGTTTTGCATACCTTGCATGCCAATCCACATGGTGATTTCCTGGACATCTTGACCCAGTTTGGCTAGTGGCGTTATAAATTCACTCATTGCTTCATCTGCCCTATTTTCTTTGATTAAGGTTTCTACAATGCTGCCAAACTTTTTAAGCTTTTCACCCCCATCACGCAACACTTTTCTGCCAATTAAATCAAGCGCCTGAATGCCGTTGGTGCCTTCGTAAATTTGTGAAATGCGCACATCGCGCACGTACTGCTCCATACCCCACTCTTTTATATAGCCGTGCCCGCCATAAACCTGCATACCAAGGTTGCAAACTTCGTAACCGTTGTCAGTCATAAAGGCTTTGGCAATAGGGGTAAGAAGGGCTACTAAATCACCAGCATCATTTCTTGCTGTTTCATCGGGGTGATTTTTTTCAATATCTAGCTGCAAGGCTAACCAGTTGGCAAACGCTCTCGCACCTTCGTTATAGGCTTTTTGGGTTAAAAGCATGCGCCTGACATCGGCATGGACAATAATAGGGTCGGCCTCACGGCTGGGTGCTTTGGTACCCGAAAGAGAACGGCTCTGAACTCTGTCTTTGGCGTAAACCAAGGCATTTTGAAAAGACACTTCACCCAAACTTAAACCTTGCATGCCTGTGTCTAGGCGCGCTGTGTTCATCATGGTAAACATGCAGCGCATGCCGTTATGTTCGCCGCCTATTAAGTAGCCTCGAGCATTATCTAAATTTAGAACGGCGGTTGCACTGCCATTAATACCCATTTTGTGCTCAATGGAACCACAGAAAATGCCGTTGCGTTCTCCCAGTGAACCATCGTCATTGATTAAAAACTTTGGCACAATAAAGAGGCTTATGCCTTTGCTGCCTTCGGGGGCATTAGGCAATTTGGCAAGTACCAAATGGATAATATTTTCTGCCATGTCATGCTCGCCTGCTGAGATAAAGATTTTTTGACCTGTGAGGGCAAAACTACCATCATCTAGAGGCTCTGCTTTGGTGCGAATGATGCCTAAATCGGTTCCCGCATGGGCTTCCGTAAGGCACATGGTGCCTGCCCATTGCCCAGTCAGGAGTTTAGGAAGATAAAGCGCTTTACTGGCTTCATCTGCATGCGTATGAAGAGCATTATAAGCCCCATGCGAAAGTCCTGGGTACATGGCCCAGGCTGTATTGGCGCTGCCAACCATTTCACCGACATTTATGCCTAATACTTTAGGTAAGCCTTGTCCGCCATATTTGGGGTCAGCGTCAAGCCCTATCCAGCCTGCGGCACCATATTGTTTAAAGGCTTCTTTAAAGCCAGAAGGCGTTTTTACCTCAGTATCTTGATACTTGCAGCCTTCTGTGTCACCACTTTGATTTAAAGGGAAAATGACATTTTCGGCAAAGCGGGCGCTTTCTTCTAAAACTTGATCCATAAGTTCAGCGTCAACGTCCTCAAAGCTTTGGAGTTGGGCAAGTGTTTTTTCAACCTCGAGCCATTCGTGCATCACAAAGCGCATATCACGTAAGGGGGCTTTATACTGCGGCATAAGATTACCTCCGGTAATTGATAGGGCATCATAGCGAACTTGGCAGTCGCAAAACGGTGCGAATGATACAAATTTTGTACTCAGTACAATTAATTTTTCAATTTGTTTTTGGCAAAATTTTTAGATTTCGTTTTCTTTGCTTAGATTTTTGATTTTGGTATTTGAAAGCGTCTCATAAAGCTTGACAATGGAAGAATCATCCTCTTTACCCCAACCTGCATTTGAGGTCATTTGAAAAAGTTGATGCACTAAAGAGGCGATGGGTGTTGGGTAAGAGGCGTCTTTAGCCGTTTCTAAAACAATGCCTAAGTCTTTGGGCCAAATATCTACGGCGCTAGCAACGATCGGTTCAGGCTCGAGCATGCGGGGCACTCTATCTTTAAACATCCAGGACATGCCCGCACTGTTACTAATAATCTCATAAACTTGCTTCAAATCGAGCCCATTTTCAGCGGCAAAGCCCATGGCTTCAGCGGCAACCGCTAACTGAACCCCCGCCAGCAGTTGATTAACCCCTTTCATGGCGCTACCTTTGCCACACTGCTCACCCAGAAAGTAAAGGTTCTTTCCCATGCAGGCGAGGATGGGTTTTATTTCTTCAAAAACTCCTTTTTTTCCAGAGGCCATAATGCTTAAGGTTCCAGCTTTTGCGCCGACAATTCCACCACTCACAGGTGCGTCTATGAGCCTAAGCCCTTTTGCCTCGAGCTGAACCTCGAGCGCTTGGGCAAAGTTAGCTGAAACCGTACTACACGAGACAATGCAAGCAGCTTTGGCGAGCACATCCGCCAACCTTTGTTCAAAAAGAAGGTTCAGAATTTGCGCTGCATTTACCACCATCAGAATAACTAAGGATTGATTTTGGGCAGCCTCGAGCGCTGAGCTTGCCACCTGTCCACCTGCTTTGGCAAAGTGCTCTAGTTGCTGTTGATTAATATCAAACCCTGAAACCTCATGACCGGCTTCTAAGAGGCGTTTAGCCATCGGTAAACCCATCGCACCTAAACCGATAAAGGCAAGCTTCATGGTTTAAACCTGAGTCCAATAATCAATGACACAGACTTTTTCCAAGTGAGGTTTTAATTTTGCCACAAAGGCTTGGTGTTTGGGGTGAGGTAAGTAGACGTCTCGGTCGGCTTCACTTAAGAAGGTCACCAGAAAGCAGTGGCTAAAACCATCACTTAGACCCTCTGGGCTGTTATTTAAACCCCATTCAAAGTCACTGACTTCATCCATATCATGAGCAAAAGCTTTAAAAGCTTGGGCTAGGCTGTCAATTGCTTCTGGGCTCGAGCTGTCTTTAAACCTAAAAAAGACTACGTGTCTCAATTTTTTCATGGGCTTAGTTTAGCAGTTTGGCAAGCCCAATAGACCGTCCTTTTGGTTTGATGGGTTTGCAAAACAAAATAGGGCCCAGGGGCGTAAACGAAGAGATCGGTATCCTTCAATACTTTGTGGTTGCTCTAATGGTCTTTCAAGAACAAAAAAATTCATAGTCAATAAGCTCGGTGAGGGTTGGGTTAGTTCCGCAAAGTTCGCAAGTCGGGTTTCTACGCATCTGAATGCGCCGCATTTCTTGATAAAGCGCGTCATAGTGGAGCATCACACCAGCCAGACTTTCTCCAAGCTCAAGAATGTATTTAATGGCTTCGACAGCCATCATGCTGCCAATGACCCCAGGCAAAGCGCCAAAGACCCCCGCTTCTGAACAGCTAGGTATGGTGCCGGGTTTGGGCGGTTTAGGGAAGAGGCAACGGTAACAGGGTGCTTGCTCATCGTTATGTGCAGCATGAAATAAACTGAGCTGCCCCTCAAATTGCGAAATAGCCCCATAAAGCAGGGGTTTATGCTCGAGCCCACAAGCATCATTAACCAGATACCGTGTTGGGAAATTATCACTGCCATCAATCACCAAATCATAACCTCGAATGGTGATTCGCGCATTTTCTGAACTAAGCTGAGTAGGGTAAAGCTCGAGCCTTACGTCTGGATTAATGGCCAGAAGTCCATCTTTGGCAGAGTCGGTTTTTAGCATACCGATTCGTGCGCTCGAGTGCAGAGTTTGCCTTTGTAAATTGCTCAAATCAACCCGATCAAAGTCAACAATGCCTAAGGTACCTACTCCTGCGGCGGCAAGGTACATAAGTAGAGGTGAACCTAATCCTCCTGCACCAATCACCAAAACTTTAGCGTCCAGGAGCTTTTGCTGCCCGACAGCCCCCACGCCTTTTAAAATGATGTGTCTTGAGTAACGATCAAGTTGCTCTTTACTAAACATGGTCTAAGCATAAAGCCAAGTGAAGAGGGGGTGATGTTCTCTAACGCCAATTAAATAAGCCTGTTTCTTGAGCAAACTTGCATACAGAGTCAAGGCAAAGTCTAGGCTATACTCTGTAGCGCTGTCTTAGGAGGCACTATGTCTAATGATGCACTACTAGAACAATTTGAACGACTCGAGTCCCTCAGGGGGTATCTTTGACATTGCTGTCAAAGAAGCGCGCCTAGCCGAGCTCGAGCCAAAACTAAACGACCCCAATCTCTGGAATAACCCAGATGAAGCCAAAAAAATCTCGCAAGAAGCTACGCGCTTACGCAAAGTGCTCGAGACCTATCGCCGTTTAAAAGATGATTTGGAAGGTCTCTCAGAGCTTTATGATTTAGCCTCTGAAGATGAATTGGCTGATCTAGACACAGAAAAAGACAAAATACAAGCTCTGCTAGATCAACTTTATCGTGAGACGCTATTCTCGGGCGACCATGATGATAATGCCGCAATTGTGACGATTAAGCCAGGCGCAGGGGGAACAGAGGCTCAAGATTGGGCAGGTATGCTTTTTCGTATGTATCGCCGTTTTGCGGAGCGTCAGGGCTTTAATGTTGAAATTCTTGATGCGGTTGGTAGTGACAGTGCGCCACAAGGCATCGATTATGCCCAAATGATAATTCGGGGAGAGCGGGCATTTGGCTTGCTTCATGTTGAAGGGGGCGTTCACCGTTTGGTGCGCACCAGCCCTTTTGATTCGAATAATCGTAGGCATACCAGTTTTGCTTCTGTTGAACTTATGCCTGAAATTGATGAAGAAATCCAGATTGATATTGACCCTAAAGATCTTCGGACAGATGTTTACCGATCGTCAGGGCCAGGTGGTCAATCGGTAAACACTACAGATTCTGCCGTCCGCATGGTTTATAAAGCAGGTACACCTGATGAAATTGTGGTGACTTGTCAAGATGGAAAATCTCAAATTAAAAACCGTGAAAAAGCTTTAAAGGTTTTGAAAAGTCGTTTGTGGGAGCGCGAAGAACTTAGGCGTAAAGATGAACAAATGGCGGCTCGAGGCGAGCAAAAAGCTATTGAGTGGGGTTCACAGATTCGCTCTTATGTACTTGATAAACAGTACATTAAAGATCACCGCTCAGGTGATATGCGCCACGACCCCGATAATGTTTTAGACGGAGATATTGAAGACCTAATCTGGGCTGGCTTAGAATGGGAAGCCAGTGGGCGTACGCATGCACAGGGAGCTTAGCCACTAAGGGTTTAAACCCTTAGTGTTTTTTCTATGCGCGTTCTGGCAATAGCTGACGCTGTTAGCCCGATTATCTACTCACAGAATTTTCCAAATAACTTGCCTGAATTTGACTTAGTTGTCAGTGCTGGAGATATGCCAGGGCATGTGCTCGAGTTTATTGCAACCAAACTTAAAATACCGCCTGTCTATGTATTGGGCAATCACGCTAATGCGTATATTCGTAACAGCGATACTGATGAAGTGAGCCTTCCAGGAGGTTGCATCAACGCTCATAGGCGGATTGTGGAAATTAATGGCATATTGATTGCAGGTATAGAAGGTAGCGCTCGCTACCGCCCTGGCCCTCATCAATATACTGAGTGGCAAATGGCTACGATGGTAAGGGCTTTAACCCCTCGCCTCCTCATGAATAAGTGGCGAAAGGGCAGGGCTGTCGATATTTTGTTAACCCATGCCCCTCCTAAGGGGCAGCATGAAGGCAAAGATTTTCCCCATAGAGGGGTTGCTGCCTTTAATAAATTTCAAAAGCGGTGGAAGCCTAGAATTCATATTCATGGGCATGTTCATTTAAATGGGGCAAATGCACCAAGAGAATATGTGACCGAGGAGGGGATTCGGGTTATAAACGCGTTTGAGTTTACGCTTATTGAGTTTTAATTCCTCGTAGAAATCCACCGTCTTTGACGGTGCTAATGTATGTTTGGCTCTGCCAGTTTTCCTTTCGCATTTCCACGAAAGGTTGCACCAGAATCGGTTTTCACTTAGGATTCTTTAATAATTTCCAGTCTCTTTGGAGCTCAGGGTTTATTCTGAAGCTAATAGCGATGTGGTGCAATGATTGTTGGAAATGCAACTTGTATTCAAAATATGTCCGAAGGACGCCTTGGAAAGCCACTTCTTTTAGGGGTTTTAGGGTGGTTGTTTACTTTAATGCTTTCTTAGGACTGCGTTACTTAAGTGAAAACTTAATTCTAGGCACACCTGTTATTTAGCAATACCCTATGGAACTATGCTCAAAAAATTTTTGAATGACCAAGGTAAATAGGGTTGAGGCTATAAAGGAATAAGCTGATAAGCTCTTTTGAGCATAAACAACGCAAATAAAAGTCCAAAAAAAACAATTAGACTAAGTAGAAGTTTTTGTACTCTACGGAATTGGGCTTCATTCCAGAGGCGACAGACCTCATGTATGACTAAACACTCGAGCAAGGCAGCGATGACTGCTCTATCTAGATACAAGGGTAGTTTTAACATGATATCGAGAAATGCCATTTGCCTAGCTCCTTAAAATAGGATGAGTTTTTAGGCTCGAGCGTATCAGCAATAGTTTAATAAGTGCGGCAAAACAACTTAACAAAACAATAAAAAGAAAGCTAACATCTAAGCTATACCATCTACTCATGACGCCTAATTCACTTACAATGAGGCCAACAACTAGACTTAATACAGGTGCTAGACTTAGCTGAAAAAACCAGGTTATATTTTTCAAAAAGCTAATCCAGATAAGGCCAGGAATAATTAGTATATAGACTAGGTTAAAAAGACCATGCGGTTGGGGGCTAAGAGCATAGTTAATCAATACTAATGCCGAATATAAAAGGCATATCAGAGCAGGCCAGGAATACTTAAAAAAACTTTTTATCATATGGATCTATTCTTTCCTTAAGATTTGCTATGCCAGTAGGTTTACCAGACTCTTTTAAGCTAAGCACTACAGCATCTGGCGTTTGATAAGCAATATGGAATTCCTTTGAAGCAAGAAGGGCTTGCTCGAGCGTTTCTAAAGATCCTTTTCCCTGAAATGTACCAAGCTGGTCTACCTCAGCCTTTTGGCTGCGCGTTAAAATGATGTAAGTCGCGTTATAATTTGGATTATCAAGCCATCTTTGCATCATTGTTACAGGGTTTTTCATAATATTTTTTTGGACTTCATCGGTTTCATAATTAAGAGCAACATAGGTAAATGCTTCATAACGAAAATGCCTTGCCGGGTAATTCCTGGTACCTTCAATAATTAAAGAATTGTCGGGTGCGTGTTCATGTAACCAGGTGGAAGCTTCTATCTCAGCCTGAGTAAACCTATAGATATTATCCTTGCCATAATAGGCGAGTAAAAAGCTAGTTAAGATAACAAAAAAGAAAACATGGGTTGAAAAAATGAGTTTTCGGTTAGAGATAAGAGTGAGCAGGCTATCGCCAACAAAAACTGCCATAAAAGGTAAGCTAAAAAGATAGATCCGAAAAACTACCTCGCCGCCGTAGGCATTAACAAGTAAGAGGAAAGGAGATAGCGCCAAAATGATATAGGGTAGCTGTTGGCGTGTTTTTATAGAAAAGAATATTCTTATAGCAGCAATAGACCATATCAATAGAGTAAGAACGCGCCCAGACAAACTAATCAGCATTTGTGCGGGACTAGCTCTATCTATATCTCTTAAGCTTGCTTCTGCATTTCTACCTAGCTGACCAAATGATTGCATTAATTGGGCAAGTTCATGGCTGCTAAAGTTTGCGGCAGGGTAAAAGAGCCAGACTAAAAAAATGACGCTAAATAAAATGGGAATAAAACGAAGGGGCAAACGTTTAAAAAAGACCAGCAAGAAAGTACATATGATAAGCAGAACCGGTGTTAATTGGTGGCTCGAGGCAATGGCAAAAAACGTCAAAACAAAAAAAGTAAAGGCCCAGAGACTACTTGCCTGAAATTTTGAAGTTTGAGGTAAGGCCTTGTTGTTTAAGGGGAAGGTAAAGTATTTGAAGTATAAACCAAGCATAAAGATGAAAAACAAATAAGCTAAGCCTTGGGGCGAAAAATAATCTTGACCAACCCAATTACAAGAAAAGAAAATCCAGAGACTAAGCCAAATAAGACGCGGTTCCCTAATCGAAGACTTAAACAAAAAGAGCAGGCTTGAAAAATAAAGGTAGTTTAAAAATAAGGTTGCCCAACGGGCAAGCTCGAGCAGACTTTCTGAGCCTGAAACAAGACTTAATAAGGCGCTCAACGAGAAAAACCCGGGAAAGTTGTGGTAAATACCTAGCGATTGTATACCAGTATCCACATAACCATGCCTTAAGATGAAGTCGCCAATCCCAACGTGTTTCCAGGCCCAGGCATAGCGCAAAGACTCATAAAGCAGGGTAGGTGTACCGTGAATGATGGTAATAAAAATAATAATATGCAAACCAAGTAAAATCTCATTGGTTTTCTTCAAAAAGATTAGAGCCAAAAAACTAAGGGTTAAAAGACCAAGGGCGAGATAAAAACTGATGGGTAAAAGTCCTGCTAAACCCAGGTCTTGCATATGACTAACATCTATAATGCTCAGTGCTTGAAGCCAGGCAAAAATAACCACAGCTAATATAATCAAAGAAAAAATTTCAGTGCTGAAAAAGAGCCGATTTTGATACGGAAGGGTTCTGCTTGTTGACATGAAAAATCTCTCTCAGAAGAATAGGCAGTTTGCCTTAAATCTTAGCCTAGCACCCTAGTTGCCCTTTTGCCGTGACTGCTGTAGCTCGTATTAAAATGGATGCTAATGATACTCATAGGCTCGTATGTTTTTATGAGATATTAGGGTGCAGCGTTATGAAAAAGTTTTATCTTAAACTCCTTAGTATTTGTGCTTTTTTTTTCCTACTTGTCTCATGCAATAATTCAAACCTAAGTGGTCAAAGTGAGCAAGGTTTTCACGCAACTTATTTTGATGCAATAACGGGAAAAAAACTCTTAGAGCGAACCGATTCGGAACTCAATTTTATTCAAGATCTAGCGCCTCCAGCTAAGGGTGTACCAGCAGATAATTGGGCAGCTATTTGGTCGGCGTCTTTAGTTATTCCAAGTGCGGGTTTATACACCTTTTATGTGACAGTCGATGATGCTGTAAGGGTATTTTTAAATGATGAGCTGATGATTTCGTCTTGGCAAAGGCAAGGAAAAACCGAACTTGGTGCTACGAGGTATTTAACTGAAGGTAAGCAAGATCTGCGAATTGAGTATGTGGAAGTTGATAAAGCCGCAACTATGGTTTTAGAGTGGGAAGGCGCAGGTTTTAATCGGCAACTCGTACAAAAATCGCAACTTCTCAGCCATTATCAAGCCTATACCGAACTACCTTTTTCGATTCCCAAAAATGAAGAAAATCCAGAGCCTTTTCCACCTTCGACTTCTTTTGGTTTTCCCATAGATTTACAAACCAAGGCTCCAGCCGTGAAAACAGCGGAGATCAGCACTGTTTTACCTAGCGATGCCCAAACTGCCTATTTAGAGCTCATTGTATTTGATGCAGATTTTAGTAATGAAGGGGAGCTTTATATCAACAACAAGGGCCCCTACCCCCTTTTTAACCTCCATGCCAATGCTAGTAATAATGATGTAAATACCAATATCACGCTCGAGCTTCCTGCAAGTTGGTGGCAAGAGGGAAAAAATGTATTGCGATTTAAACTTCTAGATACACAGGGTTTTCGTATTGAACAAGCTTCCGTTCATTTTGATTCAGATCTGCCGCCTGCATTACCTGAACCTGAAACGCCAACCCCTGAACCAGCACCGAATCCTAGTCCAGAACCCCAACCGGAGCCTAGCCCAGAACCAACCCCAAACCCTGAGCCAGAACCGCAACCAGAACCTAAAAGCCCCTGGAAACTCGTTTGGTCTGATGAGTTTGATGGTACCAAGCTAAATACTAATAGCTGGTCGTTCCGAACAGGTCCTTGGGGTAAAGCTCCA
This sequence comes from Trueperaceae bacterium, assembly GCA_024642575.1. GTDB lineage: Bacteria > Deinococcota > Deinococci > Deinococcales > Trueperaceae > JAHEBB01. The sequence goes on from JAHEBB010000054.1 coordinate 10,423, forward strand.
GAACAGCAGTTTTACACCAATAACAACCATTATTTACAAAATGGCAGATTGGTTATAGAGGCAAAATACCAACCTTCGGTGGGTGGAAAAAATAGGCCTTATACGTCTTCTAGAATAGCAACCGAACACAAGCAGTTTTTTAAATATGGTCGGTTTGAAACCAGAATGAAAGCGCCTGGGGGGGCAGGTACCTGGCCAGCATTTTGGCTTATGGCAGAAGATAATGTTTATGGCAAGACGCCCGGGAGAGATGATTTTTGGCCCCTTAATGGTGAAATTGATATTATTGAACTTATCTCGACGGAACCCAACCATGTGCATGCAAATGTTCATTATTATCTTCCTGCCAATGGCCCTTTCAAATCTGAAAATTGGGGTCTAAAGCGAAAAATGCCTTTTAATGTATCTGCGGGTTATCATGTTTATGCCATCGAATGGGATGAAAAAAGTATTAAGTGGTTTGTAGATGATTTACAATATGCCAGTTTTGATATTTCTAAACCACTGTATAGCAACTACAATCCATTTCACCAAAACTTTTACCTTATCTTAAATATGGCAGTTGGTGGTTGGGGGGGTAATCCAAAGCCTGGAGTTTATCCTCAACAAATGCTTGTTGATTATGTGAGGGTTTATGAGAAACGCTAACGTATTCTAATTTTTAATCTCTGCACTGCTGCTTGGTTTAGGTACTCTATTTTGCTGAACCAAAGGACGTTTCAGTGAGTAGCCATATCGTAGTAAAACCGCACTTGTTAACGCTGTAATGTAACGGAAGTGAGAGGCTTGCATTTTGGTTTGCCAGTCAAAATCAGCCTTGATTTCAATTTGTTTTTTGAAACGCATTGGATTTCCTGCCACGGTGTGACTTTCTCTGGGCGTTAGAATTCCTTGCTCAAGGGCTATATCTTTGACGCCAAAATCATGTGCCATACTAAAGAATAGTGCTGGGTTGGCCATTAAATCTTCATATTTATAACGTTTATAAAGGGGACTAAAGAACTTTATACCTTCGGTAAAAAGATTACCGAGGCTCCACTCGAGCGCGCTGTGGCTTAGGCTATAGCGCGGCATGAGTTCTTTTTTCCAATGGATTTCGGGGCGTTCGACTTTCTTGCTCCAAGAATAAGCCGATGCCCGACTATCCCGAATCAGATGCACTACTTTGACATCGATCTGATCAAGTTCAGAAAGTAAATAACCATAAGAAAAGTGTTTAGAAGAATCTATGATTATGTCTTTGCCAGAAACCTGTTGAATCGCATGATAAAGCCTACCTAGGTGATCGGAAAACTCGTCAAAGCGATGTCTAAAGCTAGAGGTTTTAACTTGACCAGATATTTGAGGCACATATTTGGCCATATCAACTTTTTTCTGAAGTTCAATGACTCGAGTTATTTCTCTTTCGCCTAAGTTAGCATGACCCGATACGTTTAAAACCTCTGACCAGAAAGGGCAAGCATGAAACGCTTCACCACAACCACAAAGTTGATTGTCTCTAAGCCCACGCTCCCATATATAACGAAGCTCACCCACCGAAACGGTATTGCTACCACTCCCTAAAATAAGATCAGTTAAGGTACTACCACTACGTCCAAAACCACCTATAAACACAAGGCTTATAGGATTTTTAAGGGCTGAAGGATTTATCTGCTGGGTCACATTTCTCCAAAATTAATATAAGCTTATAGGATGGACCTTAATTTTGCAGTGATAGGATCAAGGTTTAAAATGACTTAAGCCTTAAAATAAAGCCTAAAAAATATCATTAAAGACCTTTAACTATTGACGGCAGATGACTGACAGTAGATGACTTAGGCTCGAGGCAAATTATTATTTTTGTTGCCAAACTTTTATATAGTCAATTACAAAAGCACCAGGAAAAGTAGTACTTTCGTCGGGAGCACCCGCCCAATCACCACCTACTGCCAGATTAGCAATGAGATGCATGGCCTCATGAGGAACGAGTTCAGCTTGCTCCATACGAAAGCGCTCAACCCCATCCACATACCAAATAATGGCGTCTTTTTGCCAATTGACTGCAAATATATGCCAACCTTCAAAGGTCTTAGGGCTACGCCAGTTACTACCAATCGTTTTTCGATTTTCGGGAGAGCTTCCATATTGAAAGTTGGTATAGACGGTATTTGGTTTATCCCCTAAAATCTCCATAATGTCGATTTCGGGTAAGGGCTTATTGGTTACAGGTAAAAGCCAGAAGGCAGGCCAAAACCCCTTACCAGCAGGAATTTGAGCCCGCATTTCTACATAACCATATTGAAAGGCAAACTTGGTCGGTACGCCTAAACCTCCCATCCTTCCAGAGCTGATCATGCCCGAACTATAATCAAAAACCCTGCCGTTAATGCCAGGTGTTTTTTCTTTTTTTGCTGTTAAGATTAAACTACCACCTTTAACGTGGACATTTTGCGGTAGATACCACTCGAGCTCACTATTGGTCAAAATGGTGCAGCCTTTACCGTCCCAATTCCACCAATGGCAGGTCACCCAGTTTGACTTGTCAAGGCTTGCTCCAGGAAATTGATCTTCAAAAATGATTTGCCAGTGATTGGGGTCTTTTGAAGGATGGATAAACGTTTGAGCATTGCCTAACGTTAAAAGCGTTAAACTGAGAAAGCAAAGCAAAGCCAGAAATTTATACATAGCTCAAGATCATAGAGGATTTTGTTTCATCTGGCTATATAACCTCTTACTCCAGCAAATTTGCTAAAGCAAAACTAAGACCATTTTGGACAAAAAAAATGTGCAAATGACCAGTCATATGCCAAAACACTCTTATATCATGCTTTAATTCATCGCGATTTGCCCTGGCTAGGCTTAATCGTGTGTTCCGAGGAGGAAGAAAATGAGTTTGCCCCTGCAAAGTTATAGCTCTGATGACTACATACCTTCTGTTCTAGAGCCTAAAGTGAGTGTAGTTATTCCGACCTTAAATGAGGAAAAAAATTTACCTCATGTTTTACCCTATATTCCAAAATGGGTACACGAAGTCATTATTGTTGATGGTCGTTCCACTGATAAAACCATTGAAGTAGCCGAGAGTCTGCTTGATAATGTACGAATTGTACTTGAGAATAAAAAAGGTAAGGGAGTCGCCTTATCTGCTGGATTTAGAGCTGCCGAAGGAGACATTGTTGTTATGCTTGATGCCGATGGGTCTATGTCGCCTCAAGAAATGGGCACCTTTGTGCGTATGCTAAGAGATGGCGCTGATTTCGTTAAAGGCTCGAGATTTTTACAGGGCGCAGGAACGACAGATATGGAATTTTATAGAAGCTGGGGCAATAAAGGATTTACTTTACTGGTTAATGTTTTATTTAATGCCAAATATACTGATCTTTGTTACGGATACTGTGCCTTCTGGAAGCGAACCTTACCTTATCTTGCCCTTGACGCCTCAGGGTTTGAAGTTGAAACCATGATGAATATTCGTGCCTTAAAAGCAGGTCTGAAAATATACGAAGCCCCAAGTTTTGAATCTCCTCGAATTTATGGAACAAGCAACTTGCAAACCCTACCTGACGGGTTTAGAGTTCTGCGTACCATTGCCCAAGAGTGGGTTAAAGGTAAAGCTTACATTCCTTCTTCAATTCTCTTGAATAACAATTAAGCTCTAAAGGAAACGACAATCTAACTATGTCTTTAACTATTTCTACGATTGTTTGTGCTTACTCATTTGAGCGCTGGCACGATTTATGTGAACTGGTTTCTTCGTTAAAGAGGCAAACGCTTAAGCCTGATGAGGTCATTATTGTTATAGATCATAACGAAGCTTTATTAGCGAAAGCAGGGCAAACTTTTACAAATTATAAAGTTATAGAAAATAGTTCGCAAAAAGGTTTGTCTGGTGCAAGAAACTCTGGGGTTGCAGCGGCCATAGGAGAGATTGTTGTTTTTATTGATGACGACGCGCTAGCTAAAGAAGACTGGCTCGAGCGTATCATGGAGCCTTTTAGTAAAAAAGAGGTTGTTGCTTCGGGCGGCGCTGCTATACCTTTATGGGAAACTTCAAAACCCCGATGGTTTCCTGAAGAGTTTTACTGGGTTGTAGGTTGTAGTTATCAGGGAATGCCTGAAAATCTAGAAGAGGTAAGAAATGTATTTGGCGGGAATATGGCATTTCGTAAAACACTTCTTGAGCAAGTCGGTGGATTTAATACCAACCTTGGAAGGATAGATAAGATCCCAGTAGGGGGGGAAGAAACTGAGCTGTGTATGCGTGTAAAAGCCCTCAAACCTGATGGACTCATTATGTATGAGCCAAGGGCTGTAATTGATCACAGGGTTTCTCAGTCTCGAATAAACCTAAGCTACTTTTTAAGGCGCTGTTACGCCGAAGGGTTATCGAAAGCTGTTATTTCACAGCTAAGGCAAAAGGAAAAAAGCTTAACCACTGAGTGGACTTATGTACTTCAGACTTTACCTAAGTCCGCCTTGCGGCATGGGCTAGCATTTTTAAAAGGAGATTTGTTTGGTTTTATACGTGTGCTAATGCTTAGCTTTGGCTTATTAGGAACTACCTTTGGTTACCTAAAAGGGAAACTGAGTTTACTTATGAAGTCAAATTATTTACCCATAGTTACGGAGCTTTTATAAAGAGGATGAATGACGTTAAGCTTTCGTAAATGGTTACTGACCAACGGCTCTTTTTTTCATAATACGAGTTCACTCATAGCGTCAACCCTAATCTCTTCGGGCTTAGGGTTTATGTACTGGTGGCTTGCTGCGCGTTTATTTTCGCCTGAGATAATCGGTCTTGGTTCCGCTCTCACCTCAGCAATGTTGTTTTTGGGAACTCTGGGTCGTCTAGGTCTTGATAATTTTCTTATAAGTGAAATCCCTAAAAGGCAAAAGTTTGGTTCTCAATTATTAACAAGCTCCTTATGGCTAACTGCATTAGCTGCAGGACTTTTTGGTCTTGGCTTTGCATTATTAAGCCCTTTGATTGCAAAAGATCTAAGCAGCTATTTTAGTAGCTGGATAAATTGCAATGTTTTTGCCCTGGGTGTTGCCTTGACCAGTCTATCCATGGTTCTTGATAAAGCACTTATTGCCTATATGTGGGGATATACCCAGTTCTGGCGAAATACCCTTTTTGCAGGCCTAAAAATGCTGCTCTTGTTCTTTATTGCCTGGCTTTTCTTTGATACCAGCGCTGAAGGAATGATTTTAACCTGGGTTCTGGCAAACCTGGTTTCTATAGCTTTTGTTCTTCACGTTCTAGGGAAAAACCTTCAGCTACCCTTTTTACCTAAAATAGCTTCGTTTAGAGGTTTGGGCATACAAGTAGTTAACCAATTTTTTTTAGATATTGCGCAGTCTTTCCATACGCTCATCATGCCTGTCTTAAGTGTTGCCCTATTTGGTGTAGGTCTTAGCGGCGCATTTTATATTGCTTGGACATTTGTCATGATGGCAAGAATTATTCCTTTACATATGACGACTGTTTTGCACGCCATTGGAAGTCGCGAGCTTAGTCTTTTGCGCAGTAAAATGCAAATGACCCTTAAACTTTCTTTTATTGCAGGTATTTTTATTTGTCTTATCTTTGCTTTGGGTAGCCACCCTCTTCTTAAATTGTTTGGTAGTGAATACGCTGAGTTTGCGACACTACCCCTTAAAATTCTTGCGTTTAGTATTTTCCCCCATATTATTAAAGTTCACTTTCTTGCTTTAGCTCGAGTCAAGCAGTTTGTTGCTAAGGCTGCACTACTGATGACCTTATTTACTGTTTTTGAAGTCATCGTAACTTTTGTGGCTGCAAATGCAGCTGGAATGCTTGGTTTATCGTATGCGCTTCTGGGTCTTTATTTTCTTGAAGCATGTGTTTTGCTTCCTTCAATTTGGAAGACCGTCAAATAAACTTTGGCCCAATCCAACCATTATACTTGACATTTCTTGCCAAATAGGGCAATGCGTTAATGAAGGTTAGTTAGATTTAGCTCAATAGATAAATATTGGAAAATTGTTTGAACTCAAAGTAATTTAGGTAAATTTCTTGCAGAAAAAGGCACAATCCTGTAGGTTTTAGGTGAATTTATATTTTGTACGCTAACCCTTTCGGTATTGGTTTTTAGGCGTGATAGCTGTCACCCATTCATAGAAAGGGGGCTGCTATTCTAAATCTACTTGAAAAGATCTTGACTTAATCTATCAGGATCAGCGTCGAGAGGCATCATGAGTAAAACTCCTTTTTCGATAAAAAAGAAGCATTTTGTTACACCGGAATTTGTTAAAGCTTTTGAACGATTTAAGCCAGCAAATATATTGGAAATTGATATTAGCAATCCTATTCCTTCATTACAGATGTTTGATGAGGTAAAACAAAAATCTTATTCGAGAGCCCAGCTATTAATAAAACTCGCGGGTAAACCTTTAGGTATTATTGAAGTAGCCCTACCCCTATCAAATCTAGATTTAACTGAAATTATTTGGCGTTATTATTCAAAGCTCATAAATGATTTTATGTTTGCTGAAGGCAGGGGAACTGTTGACAAGTTAGATAAAAAGGGGTTGGAGTATAAAAGGCTCGAGCTAAGTCAGCGCGCTCCGCTTATTTCTGTTCTGATTGCTACAAGAAATAAGAACGAGGCTATTGAACCTTGTATCCAGTCCATACTTAATCAGAGCCATAGTCATTTTGAAATTATCTTGGTAGATAATGCACCAAATTCAGCAGCTTTGCACGACTTTATTGTTAGGCATTATGCAGATGAGTCAAGGCTTAAATATGTTCGGGAAGATGAACCTGGGCTTGCTGTAGCACATAACCGAGGACTGCTTGAGGCAAAGGGGGAATTTATTGCGATCACAGATGATGATGTTGAAGTTGACAAGCACTGGCTGATGACGATATCTGAGGCTTTTTCTTTATCGCCTAACATAGCTTGTGTTACTGGCCTTATTTTACCAAGTGAAATTGAGACACCCTCACAAGAATGGCTCGAGCAATATGGAGGCTTTAATAAGGGATTTAATAAACGTTTTTATGATCTTTATGAAAATCATCCAGGAGACCCCTTATTTCCTTTTACTGCTGGTCGTTTTGGGTCAGGCGCTAATATGTCTTTTCGCCGAGAGAATTTGATAGCGCTTGGGGGGTTTGACGCTGCCCTGGGTGCAGGGAGCAAAGGTATAGGGGGAGATGATTTAGCTGCATTTTTTGACATAATAAGTGAAGGCTATACCCTGGTCTATGAACCCTCAGCTATTGTTTACCACCAGCACCGTAAAGACTATGAAGATTTGAGAAAACAGGTGTTTAATTATGGCATTGGTTTGACTGCTTATTTAACCAAAACAATTATTGATCAACCCTCGAGACTCTTTTTTCTAGGACGTAAGTTTTTTAGAGGCCTATATCATATTTTTGATGCGAATTCGCCAAAGAATCAAAATAAGTTGGCTAACTACCCAAATGAATTAAGTCGGCTCGAGCTAAAAGGAATGTTTTTAGGCCCTTTAGCCTATTTGCAAAGTCGGCGTAGCTCAAAGAACCTGACCCTAAGAAATCTAAAACGCTTAAAAACTAAACGCATCTTAGTGGAGGATGCGTCATGAGTTTTCCGATATTGATGTACCACAGTGTTGCTAATGGGGAAGCCTCTGAGGCATTTCAGCCCTGGTCTATAAGCCCTGAGCGATTTGAGAATCATCTCATCTATTTGCAAGCAGAAGGGTATAGCTCATTTACATTAACTGACTATCTTTCCTACCTTGATAAAGGACAAGAGCTGCCTGAAAAATCTGTGGTAATAACTTTTGATGATGGCTTTCTGGATTTTTATACGACTGCCTTACCCTTATTGCTCAAATATGGCTTTACTGCAACCCTTTATATTGCCACAGCTTATGTAGGGCAAAGTAGTAAATGGCTGAGTTTTGAAAAAGAAGATAATCGCCCTTTAGTCAATTGGCAGCAAATACGTGAAATTCACGAAGCTGGAATTGAATGTGCTGCTCATACGCATACCCATCCAGAGCTTGATTTACTATCAAACGCTCGAGTCTTAGATGAATTAACAATCAGCAAGAAACTTTTAGAAGATTTCCTTGGCATTGAAACAAAGAGCCTCGCCTATCCTCATGGTTAT